>NZ_BAABIQ010000041.1:0-241158 GCF_039542865.1 Olivibacter ginsenosidimutans
TATGAAAAATTGCTGTTGGTTGAGGCTGCTTAGGATTATAATGTTAGAAAAAATCAACCTAACCTAAATACTGAAAAATGTCTCCACTTTTTTGTTGTAATTCCACAGTTCGTCGGGTGTGAGGAATTCCTTTTCCCTTGGCTTGGCTTTCGTTTTGTAGAACGCAAAGGGATTTTCCGTAATCCATCGGTGTGCAAGACACTGGTTTATGATTTTACGCAGGTGCTTCATGTACTTGGCCGCCGACACCGCACTGCATCCCATGTCAGAGCGGAGGAAAAATTCATAGCCTGTGATGAACGCATGGTCGATGTGCCGGATGTCGATGTCCGTTTCACCATAGCATTTTTCCAGATAGGAGGTCAGGTGTGCAACAGAAGTGTTGTAGCCTTTCAGTGTGTTGGGTTTGAAACCTTTCCCAAGCAACGTTTTCATCCTTCGGTTGTGTTCGGTAAACGTCTCCATCAAATACCGCCGTTGCACGTCTTTGCCAAGGTATTTTAGTTTCAGCGTTTCGGCGGTGATTTCGGTACCGTCCTTTACGAGTTGCAGGTGGGCATCGGCCACCTTCCGTTCCAGCGTGTCGAGATAGGCATTCAGGTTACGGATTTCTTCTTTCGTTCCCTTGGCTCGGTTAGCCTTGGCGTTCCACCGCGCGGGGTCACACTCACGTCCAGTGGATATTTCCTTGGGTTCACCGGCCACGGTGATACGCATGTAAATGGGTTTTGCACCAACAGCATAGTTTTTTGGTTTCTTCAAGTAGAAGAGCAAGGAATAATTTGTACTCATGATAATACATCATTTAAGTGAAACAAAACCGAGTCCCGACTTTCGGGACGAGCTCTGCATCGCCGTTAAAAAGCAATTTTTTACCGATGCAAATTAGCCTTGCAGCCTGCGGCAGTCAAGATGTTCAATGATTGAACACGTTGTTTTACAATTCGTTACAACGTTTCCGGTGAGTAAAGGTATGCGGGAAATTGACTCACTGAATTACTCACTTTTTTTATGCGAATAATTGAATGAATCAGGATGCTGTAAAAAAACAAAAAGCCCGCAAACATTTAATTTGCAAGCTTTTGTATGTTTTGACTTCAAGATGTGTAGCCCGTAGGGGAATCGAACCCCTGTTTCAAGAATGAAAATCTTGCGTCCTAACCCCTAGACGAACGGGCCATTATTCTTCCGAATACCTGTTTGTTTTTCGGTCTGCAAAGATAGATAACCTTTTTATATTTCAAAAAATAAAAATCAATTATTTTGTACTTGTTTGATAGTCAATAATAAAAAAAGACTACGGCAAAGTTTATGCTCAACCGCGGTAACAGCGATCCATTAGAATCGAGATGATATGGTGGGAAATGGAGGTTGCTGACAATGCTAGAAATAAGCTTATGATGAAAACGAACAATACCTGAAGACAGCAATTACAGCTTTTCCTGTTTTTTGTTTTTGCTTACGCTTATTAAAACTAAACTGCCGATCAAGCCAGACAAAATGGATCCTGCTAAAATAGAGAATTTAGCTTCCGCAAGTATTGCTGAGGCATCAGCAAAAGAAAGGATGGCAATGAAGATGGACATCGTGAAACCAATACCGCCTAACATGCCAACACCAATAAGGTGTTTCCACGACGCTCCTTTTGGTTTGCTGCTTATTTTGAGCCGCACTGCTATCCAAGATAAAAGACTGATACCTATTGGTTTTCCTAATAATAAGCCTAGTGCAATACCGAGACCCAATGGCGTGAATAGACCTTCAACCATACCCGTTTCATAGCGTATATTGGTGTTTGCTAAGGCAAAGATGGGCATGATGATGAAGTTAACAGGCTTTACCAATAAATGCTCCAATTTTTCTAATGGAGAAGGTTGATCATCTGCCGTTGTTGGCAGCGTAAAAGCGGTTAGTACACCAGCAATCGTCGCATGTATGCCCGAATGGTGTATAAAATACCACATCAGCAAACCGGGAAGTATATAGAAAATTAGGTTCTTAATACCTATTCGGTTAAAAATTAACAAGAGCACAAAAATTAATCCTGCATACAACAGGTACAGATAATGGAGGGAAGAGGAATAAAAAATTGCTATGACCAATATTGCTATCAGATCATCGACAATCGCCAAGGCGGCTAAAAAAATCTTTAAGGAAGATGGTACCCTGTCGCCGAGCAAAGTGATAACTGCTAATGCAAAAGCGATATCTGTTGCCATTGGAATACCCCATCCACCGGCCAATGTTGTTCCTTTATTAAAGAAAGTATAGATGAGTGCTGGTACGATGACTCCGCCTAAGGCAGCAAATACAGGCAAAGTAGCTTTTTTAATAGAGGCCAATTCACCTTCTATGAGTTCTCTTTTTATTTCCAGTCCGACCAAGAGAAAGAAAATCGCCATTAAACCATCGTTGATCCATGTTAAAAGGGAATATTGCAACTGTATGCTGTCGGTGTGATAACCGATCTCTGTTGTCAGTAGCTGGTCGAAGCCCACAGCCCAACTACTGTTAGCTATGGTTAATGAAATCATAACACATAAAATAAGTATGATCCCTCCGGCTGTTCCCGATGCCAAAAATTCCTGAAATGCTTTAATGTTGATTAATCTAGCCATAGGTACGAAAATACTAAAAAATCAATAGCTAGGTGCGTACGATGGGTTAAACTTCGTGCATAATCGTGTAAAAGGCGATCTGTACATGGCAATGTAGAGTTTTTCTTTTTTTTTAAAAAGATGGCGCTGCTTAGAAAAGTTTTGAGATTAAAAAAATCTTCGTATATTTGTGCTTTCATAATTTAGGTTTATAATTGGTTAACAGGCCTTTAATCTCCCCGATTATTGGCCTGTTACTTTTTGAAATCGTTGGTTATTTCCTTACTTTTATCTCACAAACCAATAGTAATCCTAACTGGCATGCGTAATCGTCTGGTTGTCCCTTTGATTGTACTGTTTTTTTCGGTATATAAGATGGTTTCTGCCCAAGAAGAAATCGTCCCATCACCTTCGCGTACGCTTTCAGAAGTTCCTTTTAAAACACTTGTCGGTGGGGTGGTTGTCTTGCAGGCTCGCTTGGATAATTTTCCGGATACGCTTAATTTTATTATGGATACTGGGAGCGGGGGTATTTCCTTGGATTCTACTACAGCGACGTCTTTGGGACTAAAAGCCGAACCAAGTGAGATACGCATTAGGGGTGTTGCTGGGATAAGAAAGGTGAGTTACCTTTATAATAGGCGATTGACCTTTCCGAACTATACCATAGATAGCTTAAATTTTCATATCAATGACTACACATTTCTATCTAGCGTTTATGGCGTAAAGGTAGACGGAATCATTGGTCATTCGCTTTTTAGTAGGTATATTATTAAGCTTAACTATGATGATAGTGTTATGCAAATCTGTTCACAAGGTACCATTCGTTATCCTAGCGGAGGATTTTTACTCAAACCCAATATTAAAAGTTTAGTTGTTCAAAATGCATCATTGAAAGATAGACGTGAGATTAGCGCACGCTTTTTACACGATATAGGCGCTGGTGTCTGCGTGATGCTTTCCAAAGAATTTGTGAAAGACAGTACTTTGCTCGCATGGAATAGAAAGCTTTGGCCTAAAGAAGGGCATGGTTTAGGTGGGAAAATCGATATGGAATTAACGGTAATCAAGGAACTCAAATTCGGCCCCTATAAATTTAAACATGTACCTACGCTTATTTTTGATGATGTATTTGATGTCACTTCCTATCCTTACCTTGGGGGCTTAATTGGAAATGATATTCTCCGGCGCTTTAATATTATTTATAATTATGCCTGTGGTGATGTTCATTTAAAACCAAATCAAAGTTTTCGGGATCGTTTTGACTATGCCTATTCCGGTCTTGATCTGCAGTTGATCAATGGAGTTACCGTGATTAGTGATGTGGCGAAAGGATCACCTGCAGATTTGGCGGGCTTAAAAGCAGAAGACATTGTGCTTGGGTTAAATAACAATTTTGGAATGGACTTTTTGAGTTATAAAAAAGCACTACAACGTGCTAAAAAGGAAATTACATTTTTAGTGAGACGCAAAGAAGAACTCTTGATTTTTAAATTTAAAACAAAAAATATCAAACAAGTTTTCTAATCCGCTTCCGCTTTAATAATCCATCCGAATAGTTGTCATAATCCGTACCATTTCTTTCCGTATCTCTGCGGTAGGTTCTACAAAATTATTGTTCATGAATGAATAGATCAGCTGTTTGCCTTTTCTAGTTGTTAAATAGCCACTTTGGTTATGTACGCCCGTTAGCGTGCCTGTTTTAGCCCAAACAAATGGTTCGTTCTGATCTAAGGTATAGGTGTTTTTTAAGGTGCCTTTTTTACCGCCTTCGGGAAGCAAATGGTGCAATTTGTTGTCGTCTCCTATTTCTTCTTTGATTTTACGAAGTAGGTAAACCATACTTTCAGGTGTAAAAAGATCCATACGCGAGAGCCCTGAACCGTCAACCCAATGAAGCAGTTGAGGGGCTTCATTCAACAAATTTTCCTTGCTATAGCGGATAGCTGTTGCCGTGCTTAAGTTGGCACCTATCGTTGAAGAGCATACCAGTAATAATTGTTCTGCAATGAAGTTATCACTTGGCCATAGCATAGCTCGAAAGACGGTATCTGTAGCCTCACTATAAATAGTTTGAGCATTGATGGGCATAGGAAGGTCAATTAATTGAATAGGTTTCTTTAAAGTGTCTTCCAACAACGCTTTAGTTAGGTCTGTGCTGGTTTTATAAGGTATTTGCTGTGTAAACTGTGCCGGAGGTGTAAGGTTAGGTACGGTAAATGTATTCGTCATTAATGGTCGCTTGACCGTGAATTTATTGGTCGTATCGCGGTAATCAATGGTAACAAATGTTGAAAAATAACTGGGAAAACAATGTAGTTTACCGGTTAAGCTATCGGTATTAAAGGTGACTAAGTTTCCTGCAATGGGTAAGGCGTTGATTTCCGTTTGATAATCGGCATCATAATCACCATAAGGCCATCCCCAACCGTAGAAATCGCCTTTATAATTAGTAGATGCCCAAAATAGCTGCTGCGGTGCATTTTTTAAAAAATAATGTACCTTATCTGAATTAAAATCCGGACGGTAAAGGGTAGGGTCTCCTGTACCCCAAAAAATGAGTGAGTCTCCTTTAATAATATAGCGAATGCCGGGAATAGAATCCCCTAGCATTTTCTTTGCAGTAAAGTATGTGAAAAGTTTGGTATTGGACGCCGGTGTAAAATGTTTGTCTGCATTTAAAGTATAGATCATCTTGTCTTTATCACAGTCGTAAAGAGCGAAACCCGTAAAATGATCATGTAGAATTTTCGAACTATTGATTAGGCGTTTGATCTGTCGATGACGTTGAGCTAGGACATTAAGCGAACATAGGATAAATAATGTACATAAGTAATAAGGTGTTTTGGCCATATTAATCCTTTTTGCGGTAAAGCTAAGTTAACAAAAGAAGCCATTATTACAAGGAACTTGACAGCAAATTAGCTATTGACGGCTTTCCAGATTAAATCCTTTAATTCTTGTAAGCCTTTTTGGGCTACGGAAGAAATAAATAAGTGTGGAATTTGCGATGGAAGATCGGCCTCCATTTCACCTTGTAATTCATCGTCCAACAAATCAGCTTTGGTAATGGCCAATAATCGGGGTTTGTCTAGTAATTCAGGATTATAGGCAGTTAATTCATGAAGTAGAATCTGGTACTCGTCGGCAATTGAGCGGTGGGTATCTGCCGGCACCATAAATAGTAATACTGAATTTCGCTCAATATGACGTAGAAAGCGATGCCCTAATCCTTTTCCGGTCGAAGCGCCTTCGATAATGCCCGGGATATCTGCCATCACAAATGATTTATTGTCTCGGTAAGAGACGATACCCAAATTAGGTACCAGCGTTGTAAAAGGATAGTCGGCAATTTCTGGTTTAGCCGCCGACAGAACGGATAACAAGGTCGATTTTCCCGCATTTGGAAAACCAACTAAACCAACGTCGGCTAATACTTTAAGTTCTAAAACAATCCATTCTTCTTTTCCGGCTTCTCCGGGTTGCGCAAATCGGGGTGTCTGTTGGGTAGGGGATTTAAAGTGCCAATTACCTAAGCCACCGCGTCCACCTGCGGTGAGGATTTTCGTTTCTCCATCTTCAGTGATGTCAAAAAGAATTTCCCCGGTTTCAGCATGCTTTGCTATAGTTCCCAATGGTACTTCTAATATCTCGTCTTTTCCGTTTTTTCCATGTTGTAAAGCACTGCCACCAGGAGAACCAGACTCCGCAATAATATGCTTCCGATACTTCAAATGAAGTAGCGTCCATAGTTGACTGCTGCCTTTTAACATAATATGTCCGCCACGGCCGCCATCTCCACCATCCGGTCCACCTTTTGCCGTATGTTTATCACGGTGCAGGTGAGCCGAACCAGCACCACCGTGTCCAGAACGACAGCATATTTTTACATAATCGACAAAATTAGAACCTTGGGCCATGATATTCGTTTGGTAGCTAACTAGTAAGTAGAAATTACCGTGCAGATATGGTCAAAGATCTCTTCAATAGATCCAATGCCATTAATGGATTGTAGTTTGCCCTGTTCTTTATAGTAATTCGCTACAGGTGTAGTTTTGGCATTGTACTCTACAATACGTTTACGAATGATTTCTGGATTGGCATCATCTGCACGACCAGATTCTTTACCGCGCAAAAGAAGCCGCTTTTCTAACTCATCTTCTGCAACTTCCAGTGCAATCATACCTGAAATCTGTGTGCCTTTTGTGGCTAATAGTTTATCCAATGCCTCTGCTTGAGCCACCGTACGGGGAAATCCGTCAAAAATAAAGCCATTAGCATCAGGATTATTGTCTAATTTATTACTGATCATGCCAATAACCACTTCATCCGGAACGAGTTTCCCTTCATCCATTAGTTTTTTTGCTTCTAGCCCTAACGCCGTTCCTTGCGCAATTTCAGCACGGAGGATATCGCCCGTAGAAAGATGCACGAGGTGGTATTTTTCAATAAGTTTTTGTGATTGTGTACCTTTTCCGGCTCCTGGAGGGCCAAATAAAACGATGTTAAGCATATTAAAAAATTTAGATTCCCAACTCCTATAAAGGGTTTGCTGTCAAATCTGTTTGAACTTTATAAAAAATAACGGTCGCAAAGGTAAGGCTTATTTTTTATTTTCTAGCATGCTTGAAACAAGGGGGAGCAGAAAAAGACGATAAAGAGACGATCGTTTTACTGATAAAAGTAAATTCTAATTACCAACTAGTGAAATATTAGTAAGGATTTATTCATAACTTGAGGAGAATGTGTTAATTTATTATTTTCAGGTAGTTAGCTCATTCATGAACTAAAAACAACTATTTTGTGCATTTATTTTTTGGAAATTTAAGAATGGTTCCTATCTTTGCAATCCAATTCGGAACGCGCTTGTAGCTTAATTGGATAGAGCACCTGACTACGGATCAGGAGGTTAGGGGTTCGACTCCCTTCAAGCGCACAAATTTAATATTGGCCCTTTTACGCAAAAAAGGGCTTTTTTTGTGTCTAACGCATATTTGGTTCTTGTTCAAAATTACATTTTGTAAACAAACTCCCCAAGGTCTACCAGAAATTTTGCTTAACATGGCGAAAATACTACAAGCTATGTATTTTTGTATTGCAAAAGATATCAGCCTTTTTCGTTGTAGGCATTTCAAAAAATATAAATTTTTGACAGTGAAAAGATTTAAAGATAAAACAGTCCTGATAACAGGAGGAACTAGTGGTATCGGACTGGCGGGGGCAGAAAGATTGCTTCAGGAGGGAGCAAAAGTTATCGTTACTGGACGAAATGAAAAACACTTGGCTTCGGCAAAAGAACGCTTGGGTAAAGAAACTATTGTCATAATAGATGACGCGGAAAATGAACAATCTCCCGATAGGTTAGTTGCCCTTATAAAAGAAGTTGGAGATCTGGACGGGCTGTGGCTGAATGCGGCCTATGCCGTTGGAGGGGATGTTGAAACAATGAATAGGAAAATCATCAATAAAATGTTCGCTGTAAATGTGGTTGCACCCATGTTACAGATGGCAGCCTTATCCCCCTATATCAAAGAGGGAGGTGCTGTATTGGTAACCTCATCCAGTTCCGTATATGAGGGGCAATCCTCTGTATCGTTATATTCGGCAAGTAAAGCTGCTATATTGTCTGCCGCTCGTTGTTGGGCTACTGAATTTGCTCCTCGTAATATAAGGGTCAATACCCTTGTTCCCGGCCCCATAACGAGCAATCTCCGTTCGGCTTTACCGGAAGAACTACGACAGCAATTTGAAGAAGATCTTGCTAAAGTGGTGCTTTTAAAAAGGGTTGGCAGACCAGAAGAAGCGGCTGCCGTAGCCGCGTTCTTATTGTCGGACGAAGCAAGTTACGTTACAGGTTCTTCATATGTGGTTGACGGAGGACTATTAATGATTTAGCCGACTTTGTGCAATAAAGTACCATCTTCTTGATAAACGTTAATAGCCAATATGGGATAATTTTTTAGCTGTTTCCCTAAAGACATCAAATGTTCTGGCGTATAGGCAAAATCCTAGTGCTCCACCATTGCACTTGGATCAAGTTGATTTGAATGGGGATTGGTACTTTTGGCGGAGCTCATTTATTGGTACGCTATTCCTGTATTAATTCTTCCAGCTGTTTCACGAACTTTTCCGCCCCATAATTCGCAAAACCTTCATGATGAAACCTGACCTTTCCATTTTTATCCAGTACAATTGTCGTGGGTAATGTTCCCGAGTAAATTACATCTGGAACATTGCCTTCGACTTTGTAAAGTGGAATGGAAGATTTCTCTTTTTCTAGATAAGCTTTTGCCGCAGCGAGGTTATTATCTTCATTGATCATCAAAAAGAATACATCGGGATTGTTCTTGAACTTGGAATAAAGCTTTTCTATGGAGGGAAATTCGGCTCTGCATGGCGGACACCATGAGGCCCAAAAATTTATAAATACCACTTGGCCTCCTAAAGATGATGTATTTTGAACAGTCCCTTTTTCGTCTTCAAAATCAAAATCAACAGTGGATGTGCTTGTCGCATCGAAAGTTTTTTGACTGATGTTTGCGTTGAAAATTCCGGTAACCATTAATTGCCGTAATATCCATGATTTTGCATCAGGGTTAACCAGTAGGATAACGATCGCTATTCCTACCAGCATGGAAAAGCCATTTTTTCGGATGAACTGCCATAATTTTCTTGTAGGTGCTTTTTCCTTTGAAACGTCTTTATTGTTACACATCATCTTTTGTTATTTTACGACTCTTTAAAAATTTACGTTTTTCGTTAATCGCTTTCAATTAGTTCTTTCAAGCCGTCTACCATTTCCGAACGCGTATAATCCCGCCCGCCTTCCATACGGGCAATCATATCACCGTTTTTGCCTATGATAACCGTATTTGGAATAGCATCGCCTAAATAATCACGCGGTATATCGCTAATTGGAATATACACCGGTAAGTCGTACTTGTTTTCTGCCATAAATGCCGTTGATTTTTCGACATCTGCGTCTACATCGACCATCAGAAATACGATGTTATCATTCTCTTTGAAAGATTGTTTGAGCTGATTAATGGATGGCATCTCCTGTATGCACGGTGGACACCACGTGGCCCAAAAGTTAATGAATACGACTTTCCCCTTTAAAGAGCTTATCGAAACAGTCTTTCCATTTTTATCCTTAAATGAAATATCAGGAGCTTTGGGATGGGCAGGCTCCTCCATGTTCTCTGTTGGGGTATCCTCTGTTCACGGCATGGTTTTCTTCATTATGATGGGCATTTCCACAAGCAACCAATGCAACGGTTGCCATTATACAAATACTAGAACGGATTATCCAATTTCTAAATCGCATCTTCATGATAATTATTTTAAGTTAATTAATGTGGGAAAAGATTACCAAATACTTCCATTAGGCTATCCAATCGTAAGATCATACAGCAGTTCCTGCTCGCGTGCTCAGCACCGAACGGAATGGTATTATTCATGCTTACTTAGATAGTCACCGATAAAATCTTCGAGTTCTTTACCGTGTAAGTTGATGGCGATTATTTCACCTTGCTCATCTATCAAAACATTAAAAGGCAGCTCCTCAATAGCATAATCTTTTGCCACCAGACTTTTCCAGAACATCAAGTCACTTACCTGTATCCAATTAATATTAAAACGGTCAATGCCCTTTTGCCAGTTTTCCTTTTTCTTATCAAGTGATACACCCAATATTTCAAATTTTCCTGCGTCGACCTGATGTTTATGGTTGTCATACAGACGTTTCAATTCTGGTTGTTCTTTCACGCAAGGGGCACACCAGGTAGCCCAAAAATCTATCAGTACTAATTTGCCCTTTAAGGCCGAAAGAGCAAAAGATGTACCGTCTGGTTTAGGTAATGAAATTTCGGGAGCAGATTGCCCGATTTTCAAAGGGTTATTTTGTGCAAAAAGATAATGTGTAAAAACGGTTAACAGCAATAGCCAGCATGTTTTTTTCATATTTAATCAGCTATAGGGTAGTCTTTATCCAGCCAATCAACCTTAATGTTTTGTTTCAGATTGAGCAACTTTGCGTTTTTAAAACCCATTTCTTTTAATAGCTTAAATGCTGGTCTGACATTCGGGCATCTGCCGAACGGACAACACCCACAATAGATAACGACCTCTTTATCTTTGGATACTTTTTTAAGGTGGCTTTTTAGTTTCACCATATTTTCTTGCTCTGAAGCAGGACCGATATCTACAGAACCCTTAATAAGCGCGTCGGGCCCAACCGACAAAATCAAAATGTTTTCTGTTTTGTGCCCTTTGATCATGGAAGCAAGCGTACTCGGTTCCATCAGTTGGCTGCTATTCCAAGGTTCCTGTTTTTGCTGTGCATGGGTTACATTGCTGAACGTCAACAGAGCAGCAAATAGAAAAAATAAATGTTTCATAATACATCATTTCGTTTTTACAAAGGTAGCGAAACACTTTTACTTACTTAATTAACGTATGGAAAGTAACATCGCCAACTCGCTGCAAAGGGATACACCTTTGTCTTTATTATACCAGTTTTGCAGTGCAATTTTGATGGTTTCAAAGTCAGCATGATTGGCTTTCATTTCATCCATTAACTCCTGTGCACCCTTTGGACGAGGCCCCCAATTAAAGCTATCATAACCGCTTGCATCTTGCACGATAAGTTTTGGTATACTTCTACTTCCATTAGTAAGGTAATTCTCAATAAGAAAAGGCTCGCTGTCCCTTAACTGGATATCGTAGCTTACATATCCAGTTTGCTCCGTCATCCGAATCAGGAAAGGGACAGTATGCGCTGCATCCCCACACCATGGTTCGGTAATGATAATCCAATGTTGTGGAGTGGTTATTTTTCGTAGGAGAGAGACTAGGTTTTCATCCAACTCCAAGAGTTTATCCCATCGCCTCATACGCGATCTGTTAAGCTTAGTATATTCCAGATAGAGGTCTTCATTATACGGAGGTACCGGATATAGATTGGCCAATATCTCTTCAAATAATTGTTTGTATTGCTTGTAATTCATACTAACTCGTTTTTTATTCATTAAAACCTGATATGTTCATAAAGCTAATGTACACGGCCTTCAATAATGTTCCACAAATGCGGTATTTTTATTAGAATGATATGACTTCTATTGAATTTTAATGCAAAGTTCTCAAATCAACTATTTTCTAAAAATGGACAAAGGCGAAAAAAAATTGCTAATTTCTGTATATTGTACTACAGAAATTAGCATAGACTAAGGTATGTTGTAGATATTAAGAACAAATACCACTGAAATTACCGCATATCAATTCAGCGTTACCATATTTTTGCCTCGGGCAAGGCATAAAAAGCTGTGTCCGGCCTATCCTGCCAAGGTGCCTGATGGAATTGCCAGCATTTTTCTATCTTATCGAACCATTTTCCAATATCCATTTGGCCCCATTGGTAACCTATTTTATATTCTTTATTGCCATCGTTTATCGTGCCAAATAGGGTCGGAGAGGAGAAACCTGATACCCCGTTCGTGTATTGAACAGCTTTTTCCAATACAAGTTTTGTTCCTGCTGTAAATACGTTAATTTTTGTTACGTCACCGAGTTTCTCTTGTTCCCGTAAATATTCCCACCGAGGATGAAGACTGTCTAGCAAAGTATAGGGGTATTTATCGTTCGGGTTCATCTTGGTTATGTTCTCCTTGAAAACGATGGTTTCTTTATTGAGCATTACTGTTTTTCCCACCCATTCCTTGAAGGGTGGGTATTGGTTGATGTTGGTAGATTTGGTTTTTATCGTAGCGTATAGTATAAAGATAAAAAAAACTATCCCACTAATGGCGACAAACACAATAATACCCATTATTTTCTTTATTTTCATCTTACTTTTTATCGGTTATATAGACCTCCGTTAATCCATCGGCAGATTTTAACCGTAGGTTATATCCCGTTTGTTCTTCTAGTTTCAGTGGTATTCCATCAGCTTCAAAATGGGCACTGTTAAGTTGCTCTTTCGGTTGATGGCTCTTACTCATTTCGGTACTTTTGGCAACGAAGTATGTGTCATCTTCTATTTTTACAATTTTAAACCAGCCATATCCGATTTTTACACCTAAGGGATTGCCTTTTTCTTTATAGGTTTCATAATGGCCAAAATAGATATCTCCGGTGACGGGCAATTTCTCCATGGCTACATGCTCGGCTGTTTTAGGGATAGGAGGCTTGACGCCTTCATAAATCAGCAAACCAAACACACTGATTACTAAAAGCAGGAAGATCCACCCGACGATGGTCGCTTTAAAAATAAAAGGTGGCCTTGGGGCTTCCTTTGCTTTATGCGTGTAGAATGCATGCATCTCCGGCGTCCATAATCGCTTTGGAATCTTTTTATTTTCCACTTCATCCCAATATTCGCCAAAGGTCTTTTTCGTGTACATGGTATAAAGAGCCGTGCGCACCTTGTTGCGATAAATACCTAATAACATTGCGTTGCCTGGAGTTTTTGGATTTTGCAAGTTATCAGTGCGGTGTACTGCCTGTTCTATCTTATTGATGACAAAAAACATAATTTCTACTATTTATTTTCTATAATATCTGTTAACTCCGATGCTATCAGTCCACCCACTCGTTAAATGAAACAGCTGTTTTTTCGAGTACCTAATTGGCAAGGTAGCGTATCTCGAACTTAGTTTGTTTATGTATACTTTTTAAGCATGGCTGTTTTAAGGTTCATCGTAATGATTTAAATGCTATAGCGAAATTCAGCATAAAAAATTGGATACCCCTGTAAAACGCTTTACAAAGCATATACATGTATATTTGATGTATATACAAAATATCTACAAGTGCTTAATAAATTCCTTCTGGTTACGTATTAACTCCATCTTTTTTCACGGCTTAATGACATAGTTACGAAAGGATTTAGGCGTTTTTTTAAGAGATGGAGTAGTTGGTTGAAAGATCGGCAACCTTTTAAAGCCTATTTAGTGCATTTGCCGTTTGAAACTGCAAAATAAAAAGCTTTGTTTTGTATGAAAAGGAGTAATATGGTCTTCTGTTAAACAATGGATTTTAGTAAAATATTCATTAAATACATTTATTAAGCCACCGGCTGTATATCGTTTGATGTTAAGGCCACTACATTTAGTTGGCCCGTTTTCCGAAAATGTTCCTATTACCATAAAACCCGAAACGGCTTTTTTTGCGACTTCTATATATGTAGTAATCTGTTCATCAGTTGTCAGGAAATGGAAAGTCGCTCTATCATGCCAAATATCGTAAGAGGTATCGGGTTTAAATTTAGTTATATCACTTTCCACCCAATTGACCTTTTTAGCTTTCTCTCCAAGGCGTGTTTTTGCCTTTTCTATTGCCTTTGCAGAAATGTCTAAAACGCTTATGTTTTCATAACCTTCTTCAAGCAAAAAATCGACAAGGTTGCTGTCGCCACCGCCAATGTCTATAATTTTTGCGTCTTTGGGTAAGGCAAAGGAGTTTATAAAATCAAGAGAAGTTTGAGGTATTTTTTGTGTCCAGCTTACCTCTTCAGGGTTTTTGGTTTCATAAACAGTTTCCCAATGCTGTTTCTGATTTAACTTTTCCATTGATTCTTTATTTTTCTGATTAGTGAAGACTTTCCTCATTTATTCCCTTATCATTTTATAGCTAACGTGATTTTTGATACCATTACAGTTGCTTTGAAATGTAACACATCAGTAACCATTAAGGCAATTGTTTTCATTTCTTATTTTTTTGATGATTAAATTAAATTCAACTGCTTTTAATGACGTAGGGGATTAATGGTTTAAAGGTTCTATTTTAAACCCTGCCTTTTGTACCGTATCAATTACTTCCTGCTCGGTAATACCGTCTGCTTTCACGGTAAGCACCTTATCTTTATTGTCGGTATCCACTTTCCATTCAGAAACACCCGCTGCTTTATCCAAATGTAGTTTTACAGATGCGATGCAGCCACCGCAGTTAATGTTCGTCTTAAATTGAAATTCTTTATTATCCATTGTTTTAAAAATTTGATTGTTATTTAGTTCTACAAATTTCAGCACACAGGCTGTACTTACTATTATGCAATTTCTTGTTTGATTTATGAAATTTACTGATTTGTTTATTTAACTGAAATCAGTGATTATGATGTCCGGAGGGTTCTGCCTTTAGATTAATGTCTTTTCATTCGCACTATGCACGTAAATATGTCCGTAGTCGTATCCCATAATTTATTTTTTCCATTTTAAACGTAAACTGTTACTTACCACACTCACGCTACTTAAAGCCATTGCTGCCCCCGCAATCATCGGGTTAAGCAGGAAGCCGTTTATAGGATAGAGAATACCCGCCGCCACCGGAATGCCGATAAGGTTGTAGATAAATGCCCAAAACAGGTTTTGTTTAATGGTGGCTACGGTTTGTTTGGATAGGCGTATGGCCTGCGGTATCTTGGTAAGGTCAGATGAAATGATAGTCATTTTGGCTACGTCCATCGCAATGTCGCTGCCTTTGCCCATTGCAATGCTCACATCGGCAGTCGCAAGGGCTGTACTGTCATTAATGCCGTCCCCAACCATTGCCACTACTTTTTCCTGCCGTTGCAGTTCTTTCACAAAGTCGGCTTTGTGTTGTGGCAATACTTCTGCTTTGTAATGTTTGATACCTGTTTGCTGGGCAATAGCTTTGGCGGTGGTTTCATTATCGCCGGTGAGCATATACAGGTCTATGCCCATATCCTGTATTTCTTGGATTGCCTGTACCGATGTTTCTTTAATTTTATCGGATATGGCAATAACAGAAAGCGCCTGTTTGCTGTTTGCAAACCAGATAACGGTTTTGGATTGGTTGCCCCATTCATGTGCCTGTTTCAGTAAATCATCAGCAACAGCGATGTTATTTTCAGTCAATAGTTTTCTGTTACCGACAAAATAGGTTTCCTCTTTATGATTGGCCTTTGCTCCTTTACCCGTAATGCTGTCAAACATAGATGAAGTGGTCGCTGTAACACCGGCCAGGTGCTTTACTACGGCTTCTGCCAGTGGATGTTCGGATTGTTTTTCTATACTCAAAAGAATATCTTTTGTGCTATCGTCTTTGTCCAGCCATCTGATATCTAAAACCTGTGGTCTGCCCTCGGTAATAGTTCCTGTTTTATCCAGGACGATGGCATTTATTCTCTTAGCCAGTTCAAGGCTTTCAGCATCCTTAATTAAAATACCATTTTCCGCTCCCTTGCCAACGCCTACCATAATGGCAGTTGGTGTAGCCAGCCCCAACGCACAGGGGCAGGCAATCACCAATACCGTAACGGCTGCAAGTAATCCCTGCACCACGCCGTTATCGCCACCTAAAATAAACCACAAAATAAACGTGATAATGGCAATGCTCATGACTACCGGAACGAATATGCCTGCAATCTTATCTACCAGTTTTTGCACAGGCGCTTTACTACCTTGGGCATCCTGCACCATTTTAATAATGTGTGCAAGCATGGTTTCTTTGCCCACTTTTACCGCTTTAAATTGAAAGCTGCCTTTTTGGTTAATTGTGCCTGCAAACACCTTTTCGTTTTCTTTTTTCAGTACGGGTACAGGCTCGCCGCTTAGCATACTTTCATCTACATAAGAACTGCCCGAAGTAACCAGTCCGTCCACCGCAATTTTTTCTCCGGGCTTAACCAGGATAATATCGCCTGCAGTTACTTGCTCTATGGCTACCTGTGTTTCTGTCCCGTCTGGCTGTATAACCATTACGGTTTTAGGTTGTAAGCCCATCAGCTTTTTGATGGCCGAAGATGTATTGCCTTTGGCTTTTTCCTCTAATAATTTTCCTAACAGGATGAACGCAATAACTACCGATGCCGCTTCAAAATATACGTGGGCATGTAAACCTCTTTGATGCCAAAATTCAGGAAAAAGCATATTGAACACGCTGAATAGGTAAGCAATACCGGTACTTAAGGCTACCAGTGTGTCCATATTGGCTGAACGGTGTTTTGCCTGTTTCCAGGCATTCACGAAAAAGTCCTTTCCTAATATAATGACCACTGGTGTGGCAAATGCCCACATGATTTCATTGGCATACGAGATATTCATAAAAAACATACCGATAGCTACCACAGGCAATGAAAGGATAATGGCCCAAATAGTTTTGATCTTTAATTGTTTGAATTTTTGAGCCTGGATAGCTTCTAAGGTGTCCTGTTGATTGATTTCATCTTCAATCAGTAAATCGTAACCGCCTGCCTGCACTGCCTTTTGCAGCTTGACTGCATCGATCATGTCGGGCTGGTATTCTACGGTAAGATTTCCCGTAGCAAAATTTACCGACGCATTAATTACTCCGGGGGCATGTTTTACGCTGTTTTCTGCGCTACCCGCACAGGAAGCACAGCTCATGCCCAATACCGGAAATACTTTTGTAGTTGTATTTTGATTTTTTGCTACCATATTCTTTACACTTTACCATGCAAAGTTGGCAACAATATACATAGGGATTATTGTAGTATTATGGAATTGATTTGTAAGATTTACACTTCGTCCAAAGGCTTTCTTTTATCGTTCTTGATTTGTTTAAAATGGCTTGGCGTTAACCCGGTTACTTTTTTGAACTGGTTGCTTAGGTAGGCTACGCTCGAGTAATTGAGGCGGGTAGCAATTTGGCTCAAAGACAGTTCATTATATACCAACAGTTCTTTTACCTTTTCTATTTTTTGGGCGATAAAATATTTTTCGATGGTAGTACCCTCTACTTCTGAAAATAGGTTGGATAGGTAGTTATAATCGTGATGCAGTTTATCACTCAGCATATCAGATAGATTGATTTTTGCATCGTTATCCTGGTGATGAACCAATTCTATAATGCTATTTTTTATTTTCTCGATAATACGGCCTTTCCGGTCGTCTATGAGTTCAAAGCCCAACGGGTCTAAAGCATCAGTCAGTTTCTTTTTTTCCTCCGGCGTAGGTGATTTTTCAAGGGTTACTTCGCCAAGCCTTATATTTTTCGCTTTTAAACCGAGCTTATCCAATTCATTTTGTACCACCATGATACAGCGGTTGCAAACCATATTTTTAATAAAGAGTGTAATCATATTTCTGTCCTGTTAACATGGTAAAATGTATAAAAATATTTAATGTTGATGGTTTTCCTATACGGGAGGAATGTAGATAACGCATCAGGAATTTTTGTGTTTCAGAAAAAGGGGTGAGATCGCTCAAGTACCATTGCAACGAATACAAAGATGTATCGTAGGTTTTTTGGGGCATATTTGATAAAACCTTGTTCATCAACTTACAAAGTTAGTTTTGTTTGCCAAAGGTGCAACAGGTTATAGTTGTTTTAACGTTCGACTCATGCTACGCTGTAAATCTTTATATTAGGTTCGCCCTTTAGATAAGGTTTTAGTGAGGTAACGACGTCATGATTGAAAAGGTTGCTCATTAGATATTCCTGCGCATTTTCTACGCTATCAAAACGGTGTAGGACTTGAATATCATCGGTATGGATTAATAGTTCTTTGGACAGAGCCCCTTTAATGGTTTTTAAAAAAGGTTCTTTATATAGATTGTAAACTCCGGCGACACCCGCCCTATCTATACCGTCAATCGTTAAGGTAATTTCTAAATATGCCTTTGCCATACTAGTGAATTTAGTATAGACAAAGGTCTTGGCTATAGCCAAATCAATCAATGAGCAAAAACGAAAACAAATGGTACATTTAGGAAACGGATTTTCTAAACTCTGATGGGGAAACATGGGTATGTTTCTTAAAATACTTCACGAAGTAAGACGCATCATCGAAGCCCAATCGGTAACCAACTTGATTGATGTTGAGATTGGAATACAGCAGCAGGCGTTGCGCTTCTAGAATAATACGTTCCTGTATCATTTGAGAAGGAGTCTTGTTCAATAACTGCTGGGTAAGGTCTGAGAGACTTCTAGATGAGATAAGTAGCAGCTGTGCATATTCAGCTATCGTAAATCCTTTTTTGTAATTTTCATCGATTAGGTTTACAAATTTAACAAGTTGGACGCGTTTTTCGTCTAACAAGGGTGGTATTTGGTCGGTAGCTTTTTCAAATTCGTTTTTTCTACGCTGGATCTGAATAAGAAAAGACTTGAGGTAATTTCTTAATAGCAATTCCTTACCGAACGTCACATGGTTCTCCAACTCCTTTTTTATCTGCAAAATATATTCGTCTAAAATGCATTCGATACCATTACCAATACAGCAATATGGTTGCTGATAAGGATTATTGAACAGATTACATTTTAGAAAAAATTCCATTTCATTTTCGTTCTTTACTAAAAAAGCCTCATTGAAATGGATGAGAATACCTTCATAATCGGTATTTCCGTCAAAATAATGAACTTGGTTTTGCGCCACGAAAAAAATTGCATTATCAAAAACATCGTATGTTTTGAAGTCAACGGAATGTTTTCCTTTTCCCTGTTTGAACCATATTACCTGATAGAAGCTGTGAATGTGTGGCTCCGTTGCTTGGCATTGATTGATTTTCAGATATTCATTCAAGTCATGGAGGGCAAATTGTGGTTTATCGGGCTCATGCCTGTTAAGATGATATTCATTAATTACATTATATTTTTCTTTAACCATAACTGTTTCTTATCAAACGACTACCTTTGGCTAATTTACAAAAACATGAAATGCTTGTACAAAATGCTGCGTATTCATGCGCATAAGTACCATAAATTTTCTCAAATGTCCATTAAAAACAAAGACGCAAAAAGGGAATTTCGTACCTTAATTAATAATATGTAGTAATATTAGAATGAAATTGAACGAAAGTGTTTATATTATAGGGGGCGGATTAAGTGGACTAACCTTAGCTTATTTATTATCAAAAAGAAATATCCATACCGTGATCTTGGAAGCTTCTTCCAGGCTAGGAGGAAGAATACAAACCATTAAGGGGGGACTTGAAACACCGTTGGAATTGGGTGCTACTTGGTTCTCAGATATGCATCCGAATTTGCTGTCTCTAATTGAGGAGTTGGGATTAACAAAATACCCTCAATTCTCAAAAGGTATATCCTTATTCCAAACCAAGTCGTTTGAGCCACCTCAGAAGTTTTTTGTGCCTGAAGCAGAAACACCGTCTTACCGGCTAGCAGGTGGAACCCAAATGTTGATTGATACACTGGCACAAAAGCTACCGGCCGAAGCTATTTTGTTGAACACAAAAGTTAAGGCAATAAGCGAATCGGAAAAAGGCATTTTGCTGGAAACTAATGGAGGTACATTGGAGGCTGCACAGGTTATTGTTTGTATTCCACCTCAATTGGTCGCTGCACAAATAGCGTTTTCTCCCGAGTTACCGGATGCGCTCGATATTATTTTACCGCGTGTGCAAACATGGATGGCTGGGGCTATTAAGTTTGCATTGGAATATGATAGCCCTTTTTGGCGAGAAGAGGGATATTCTGGCATGTTGTACAGCCATGCGGGGATTATTACGGAAATGTATGACCATACCAATTTCGAAGAAAATAAATTCGGTTTTACAGGTTTCCTCAACGGCGGTGCAGCATCTTATTCATCGGCGGTAAGAAAGGAAGTTGTTTTACGCCAATTGGGCGAATTGTTGGGAGAGAAGGCTTCAAGACCTGTTTGTTATCATGACAAGGTTTGGACAGACGAATTTATACTGGATGGAAAACAGCTTATCGAAAGGCCACATCAAAACAACGGGCATCCGGTATTACAGGAAAGCTACATGAACGGAAAGCTATTTTTTGCCGCAACAGAAACGGCGACTGCGTTTCCTGGGTACATGGAAGGCGCGGTTGTTGCTGCTCAATCCGTTGCCGCAAAGCTCTAAAAAGGCCATTTGTTATCCTATTAGCCGCTCCATTTTAGTCTACGAATATGCAAACAGAAAATACAGAACAGCATACGGACAGTATCGCCAAGAGGCTAGGACAGATTGCCACTTCCTGTTTGAAATTGGGGACAATCGGATTTGGCGGTATTGCCGGGATGGTGGCTACCATAGAAAATGAGATGGTGGTAAGACGCAAATGGATAGACCACCAACATTTTATGGATGTACTCAGCACTTCCTATATCATACCAGGCCCCAATGCAGTTGAGGTGGTTATGCATTGCGGAAAAGAACGGGGCGGCCGACTAGGGTTAATCGTCGCCGGCATTTGCTATATACTTCCAGCTATGCTGATCTGTTTGATTTTTGGATATTTCTACCGGCGTTACAGCGCTTTACCGGATGTTCAGCATTTTATTTACGGTGTTCGGCCCGCTACTACTGCACTAGTAATCGGAACGGTTTTTCGCCTTTGGGACAAAACCTTAAAGAACAACATCATTCTTATTGTACTATGCCTGTTGGTATTTGTGGGTTCTCTGTACGGAATGAATGAGGTATTGCTGATCATTGGGGCAGGTACCCTAAATTATCTGGCATATGCTACAAAAAACAGACTGCCAATATTCACTGGGCTTTTACTCTCGCCTATACTATTGCAAATCAACTGCCGTTTTTCAGACAGCAAGCTCTTTTTCATTTTTCTTAAGATTGGCGCTGTTCTATATGGCAGTGGTTATGTACTTTTCGCCTATATGGATGAGGCACTAGTACGGCGAAATCACTGGTTAAGTCACCAGCAATTAATGGACGCCATTGCCGTAGGACAGATAACGCCTGGGCCAATTTTGTCAAGCGCTACCTTTGCAGGGTATCTTGTTAATGGAGTAGAAGGTGGTGTGTTGGCAACACTAGGCATCTTTTTACCTTCATTTTTTATTTCCTTTTTTCTACATAAGGTGCTTTCGTCTGCTCGAAAAAGTCAAAAGCTACGACTATTCTTAGATGGACTCAGTGCTGCATCTGTTTCTATAATCGCTGTTGTTGGCTTTCATTTGTTTACTTCTTCCATACAGAACTGGCATGGAGCCATAATTTTGGCAGTATGCCTTGCCCTAACACTTTTCTGGAAAAGATTAAGCACAGTTGTTATTATATTGATAGGCAGTATCGGTGGCTTTCTATTGCTTCATATATAGAACGGTTCAAGCTGTCTAAGTGAATAAAAAGAAGGCTAACCGACGTTTCATACAGAAAATGAAGAAAAACTCATCTGAATGGGGTGTAACGGTTAAATGACAGACTATACATACATCTTTTCATAATACTGAATAGCCATCCGGTCGCTATCGAAAGCGGTACGGACATCTTCCATGCTTTGTTTCACTATGCTAAGCCAATATTGATGACGTTTGTAATACATTGGCAGTATTTTCTGTTCTAATAATTCGTATAGAAAATAGGCATCATGGTTATCTTGTTCGTTAATGTCGAGATGTTCATAGTCGGCCGGTGGTACTAAAAAACCGTTAATATCGGGCTTAATAAACTCTGGTATCCATCCATCGTTGGTGGATAGGTTGAGCGCACCATTCATCGCAGCGGTCATGCCACTTGTCCCGGAGGCTTCTCGTGGTATACGTGGATTGTTAAGCCAAATATCGGCTCCTTGTTTAAGCAACTTGCTAAGACGCAATTCATAGCCCGTGAGCACGGCAACATTTGGGTATTGGTGGCTAAAATGTACTAGTGCATTGAATATGTCAATACTGCCCTGATCACTTGGATAGGGTTTGCCTGCCCAGATAAACTGCACGGGATACTCCGTGTTTTTAATTAATAATTCGAAGCGTTCCTTGTCACGCAACAGCAAATCGGCTCGCTTATATCCTGCAAACCGTCTTGCCCAGACAATCGTCAGCACATCAGGCTGAAATAACCTGCCTGTTTGGTTGGCGACAGTAAGGAATGCCTGGCGCTTGAGGTCCTTCTTACGTTCGATCAAGCGGTTATCATCGCCCTGTTTTACTGCTTCATAAAGTTTGTGATCAGCCCAATAGCTATAAT
Source organism: Olivibacter ginsenosidimutans (assembly GCF_039542865.1). Classification (NCBI taxonomy): domain Bacteria; kingdom Pseudomonadati; phylum Bacteroidota; class Sphingobacteriia; order Sphingobacteriales; family Sphingobacteriaceae; genus Olivibacter; species Olivibacter ginsenosidimutans. Next base: position 22,478 of record NZ_BAABIQ010000041.1, read on the forward strand.
TCTGTGCGTTTGTAATATGGTCTATCTCGCAAATATGACCATATTTCTCCCACATCCCGCGCGCAACACGTCCATGTAATGCTGATACCCCATTTGCTTTCTTCGCTAGTCGTAATGCTGCCAGAGAAAGATTAAAGAGGGTGTCGTAGATGCCGGTAGCTTCTTGGATTTCTGTTTTAGACAATCCGTTAAAATAACCCATTTCTAAGCATAAGGGCATGGGGTGCTTCTCGTTGCCCGCTTCCTCGGGTGTGTGGGTGGTAAATACAAGGCGTTTTTGAACTTCCGCTTTATTTTTTCCAAATTTCTGAAGCAAATGAAAGGCTACAGGTAAGGCATGTGCCTCATTAAGATGGTAAAATGCTGCATCGTAGTTTAGTATATCTAATAATTGACCACCACCGAGGCCCAATACCATATATTGCGCCAATTTAGTTGCCGCATTGCCATCATATAGTCTATAAGAAATTGTCCTAGAAACCTCATCGTTCTCGGCAATGTCGGTCGTTAGTAAGTAGAGTGGTGCACTCTGGAAGATATGAGGTGGTAGGTAATAGGCTTTTACCCACACATCAGCACCATGAATCTTCACGGTAAACGTGATGCCCGTATCTTCCAGGTATGCATATAACTTCTGTTGCCAGTCTACGCGAAGGGTCTGGTCTTCGTTACGCCCTTGATCGTAGTAACCAAATTTCCATAGCATACCAATACCTATTAAATGCTGCCCGAGGCTGTATGCACTACGTAAGTGGGACCCGGCGAGGAAACCCAGTCCTCCGCTGTATGTTTTCAATGCTTGATCAATAGCGAATTCCATGGAAAAATAAGCGACCCGTTTACTGAACGGTTCCTGTATTGCGTAAGGAAAAGGGTTAAGTGAAGCTGCCATACCGATTGTATTATGCTAATTTTATAGACAAATAAAATCAAATTAAAGCAATACTCATGCTAATTAGTAATTTTTCTTTTCCTTTTCAACCTAAAAATGTTTATTTCGAAGTCCTGCTGAAGACTTTCCTATTTAGGTCATAAGTCATATAAATTTTGATCGCTAGAATCAGGCCAATAAACCACAATAAAGATGAATAACCCAAGGAGGAAGCTAATTTTCCAAATAGTAAAGGAATCAAGGTTATTCCAATGTAGGCGCTAGCCATTTGCATGCCCATAATGGCCTGTGCGTGTTTTTTACCAAAATTGCGTGGGGTTTCGTGTAAGAGGCTTGGAAATATGGGGGCACAGCCTAAACCAATTAAGAAAAAGGCGGGTAATAAAGTGACGTTAAATGGCAATAATAAGACAATCAGACCTAGGACGATAACACCTTGTCCGAGGTAAACCAAGTGTTGATTGCTTAACTTCTCGGCTATGAAACCGGAAATAAAACGACCAAAAGTAATTCCAATATAATAAGTGGAGACTAATCTGGCAGCAGCGTCTGTTTCGAAATTCCTTTCGAAAACGAGGTAGCTTGCTCCCCACAATCCGAAGGTGGCTTCGATAGAACAATAACAAAAAAAGACGATTAAGGCTTGTTTAAGTCCCTGTATGTTAAGCAATGTTTTAAAAGAGGATTTCGTTTCAGGGCTATCTGCTGCCTGCTGTTCTCTTGTTTTTTTTATCCAAAGCGGGGTAGAGATAAGCAAGATGATGACCAGCGAAATCTGTATCCAGCCAACAGTATTGTATCCACTACTCCATGATCTGTCGAGGGCTAGATGTCTTGCCATGATCATCGGGCCAATGGCAGCACCTATACCCCAAAAACAATGTAACCAATTCATGTGCTTTGCTTTATAATGCAAGGCTACATAATTATTAAGGGCGGCATCTACACAACCTGCTCCTAATCCAAGAGGTATGGCAAGTAAACATAAAAACGCAAAATGTTGCGCATATGAAAAGCCTAATAAGGCTAAGGCAGTCATTAGAACACTGAAAGTGGTAATAGAAGCAACTCCAAAACGGTCAATGAACCTCGCGCTAAACAAGCTGGAAATAACGGTTCCGCCTGCAATAATCATTGAAATGATTCCTGCGAAGTGAATAGGCGCATGCAGATCGATGTACATCGTTGGCCAGGCAGCGCCCAATAACGAATCAGGTAAACCAAGACTGATAAAAGCTAAATAGATTACCATTAAAAGGAGTTTCTTCTTCATTTGCGGGTGCATTCTTAAAACAGGGGTAAATTTAGATGTATTCGGTCAAAAAAAGCTAACTGACACACAAATTCTGCTTTTCAAAGCCGATCTCGTAAAAAATTAATGCACATCAATAATGGTGTCGAGTTTCTAACTATATTTACCACAGATATCAAAGAGCTCCTGTAATGAAACTGAACTATCTTATCGATAAAATGATGGTTTGCAATTGCAATTATTTACGGCCTCTAAAAGTCCGTTTGTTCGTAAAAGACGGTTACTTGGATGGTTGCTTTTTCCGGGGTTACTGATAGCATATGCATTCGTTACTTTTTTTCTCGATGAACATGATGCGACAACTCGCTTTGTCGCTGCTTTTCTTTCTTTTATCGGTCTTATATGGCTTATAGGTTATCCTTTTTACAGCAGGTATGTTTATAAAAGAGCGTATCTGAGGAATTTGCGAGATGTATATAAAAATAAACCGCAGATTGACTATACCCTTACTTTTAATGAAAATACCGTTGAGTTAAAAGATGATGTTGCGCATACCAAATTAGACTTATGGGCAATAAATCATATTTATGAAACGGCCCTTTATTATTTTTTGCATATTAAAGATTCCAAATCGTACATCATCATTCCAAAGGAAAAAATAAGCCATGTTGATGAGGTGTGGGAACAGTTAACGGCTATTACCAAAAAAATTCATATACCATTTTCGAAAGAGCTTGATTGGAAGTGGAGATGAAGACTGTTATTTTGATGAATCTTCGTCTTTTAAGAGGGGTTACGCATAAAGCGGCCTGGAGTAAGGCCGAATTTTCTTTTAAAGGAGGAGGTGAAATGGCTAATATTTTTGTAACCTACCTGTTCACTAATTTGTTTAAGGGAGAGGTTTCCCTCTACAATCAACTGCCGGGCATATTGCATACGCAGATCATTGATCATACCAAATACCGTAGTGCCGAAAAGTGTTTTAAATCCTTTTTTAAGGGTAAACTCGTTGCTGCCAATTTCAAGGGCTAGTTGTCTTAGGGAAAGAGGGGAACGGATATTATTGAAAATAATATCGCGAGCGTGGTGCATTTTTTCAATATCTCTTGGTCGCAGTACACAGAACTCGTTACAGTCGTGGGAGGCAAATTGTTCGAGCTGCAATAATAACAGATCAATCACCTTAGCCTCTAAATACATTTTCTTAAATGTTCCTGTTTTGCTACAGGAAGTAATGGCCTGAATGACCTGCATCATTTCTTGGGTAATGGTTAAGTGGTGCTGCCCTAATAGGGCAAGATTCTGTGAACGGATTTGCCGTAAAAATGGAAAAAAGGCGTCCGTATCAAGCAGGTATTTTTCTAAAACACGAGGGGATAAATTAACTTCCAGAATTTTGCAGTTAGCACTGTTAAAGTCAAGTTGACCCTTAATGCCAGGAGTATAGATGAGATTATGTTGGTTTGAACAGAAACCATAGGTTTTATTCTGGATGCTTTTTAGGGTACAGGCCGTATTACCGATGAGCGTAAAATGCATTTCTACCGTTTCATGGTCCATCTCAAAATGTAGGAATGTTTTGCTCTGTAAATGCAGGTCGCCATAGCCGATATGAATACCATCAAAATAGATTTCATGGTAATTTAAATTAATCAGTTTTTCCTGTACGGATAAGTGATGTTCTTTAATCGGGCCACTAAACGGATTGTTATTATCGGGATAGATGTGTTCCAACATCATCTCTTTCACATCAGCTAGTTCAAGATGGATATACATAAGCTCCTTTATCTGATAAAATTATTCCTTTTTACGTAATAACACATTGAACCTAAGGGATTAATTTTGATCAATATATGTTATTTAGAACAATTCTAAGAAAAAGAATGCAAAATCTTCCGAAACAAATTGTCTTTTTTAAATGATACTGATGTGTGATAGAGAAAAGAGTATAAAAAAACAAAAATGATGATATACGATGGAGAAGATACACGTCCATATTGAAGATGATATCGCCGATACACTATTTATTACATTATATGCTAAATCGGAAGCTAGTAAGCAAAAGAGCCCATTGATTACCGATGATATCGCTTGTGATCTGGTAGACCGCATTGATTATGATTTTTCAAAATACAAAAATAAAAGCGCTAGTATTATCGGTGTAGCGATACGATCGGCCCATTTCGATCAAATGATAAAGACATTTATTGCCGCGCATGAAAGACCGGTTATTGTGCTCCCCGGTTGCGGATTGGATAGCCGTGTACATCGTCTCGGTAAAGTTGCCGAAAAAGCTACCTTCTATGAACTGGATTTGTTGGAAGTGACTAATCTACGAAAGCGGTTAATGCCACCTTTAGCTCATGAAGAATATATGGCTGCATCTATCTTGACGACTGATTGGATGGATAATATCTTGGTCAAACATCCGCATGGAGATTTTATGTTCGTGATCGAAGGTGTTCTAATGTATTTCAGTGAAAAGGAAAATCGATTGGTATTTTCTGAATTGGCCAAACGCTTCAAAGGTGCGGAGATTCATTTCGATATGCTTAATAAATGGATGAGCACCAAGTCTTCTATTCATGACACGGTGCGTAAGACGAAGGCCACATTTAAGTTTGGTATCGATGACGATCGGGAAATCGAAAAATGGCATCCAAACCTTCGGTTTATTCGTTCTTATCTGTTTAATGATTTCAGAGGTGGAAGACGGATGGGGCTGGTGCTTTGGTTATTGATGCACGTGATCCCTGTATTCAAGAAATCATCAAGATTGTTGATGTATAAGATAGGAGAGTAGTAAATAAAGAAAATGTCCGTTTCTGAACAATGATTGTTCGATTACGCACAATGCTATAAGGATGTTTTTTTTGCATGTTATTGTTTTTCAGTTGTTTAATTTCTTTGGAATAATAGTGTTTACTATTGGCATAGCAAACAATGATACGGATAGAATCTCCGGATTTCATTGCTCAATAGGATCACTAAAATAAATGTCATGAAAACTTTAATCTTCAGCAGTATTATCGCTATTACAAGCATTGGAAACAGCTATGCTTACTCAACTTATCAACAAGCTAGTTCAATAGTCGCGAAGCAATCATTCGTAAAAACAGACAAAAGAAAAGAAGCTTTTTATCAGGCCTTAGATTTTCATCAATGGAAAATCGATATTCTTTGGAACCAATACCGTCTTCAGCTTGCGGCAATTTATAACAGTAGGGGTGGACGTGCCGAGTTGGAAAGAGATAAGGCCTATTTCACGGAGATCTATCAGAAAAATATTGATGAGGGGTTTAATATAGAAAATAGTAAGGAAACCTTAACGGCTATCGAAAAAAAATACGATGGTTTATTAGCGAAAAGAAAAACACTGGACGCACCGAAGGTTGTAAGGTTGGAAAATCTACTAAGAAAAGCGTTACAGGTAGAAGAACAGCGATTTGAAAAAATTAAGCAAGCAAACAAAGAATTAATTGATGCGGAGACCTTGCCAAGGTTACAGGCTTTAGGTCAATACCTCGCACAATCTTTGGAAAAGCTCAACCCATAATACCACCTCATCCAATAGTCGTGCCTAAAAAGTCGCTGAATACTAAAAAAATGCTTCAGTATTCCTTCGGATCACCATGGCGATGATGTAGACTTTTTAGACACTTCTTTGTTTTTCCTCATGGTAGCATTATTCTGCTAAAAATGGTATACTTGCAAAAATAATTTTCATTTACATAGTACATATTTTTGTCACTATACCTACCGGTTGAATCTAATGGAAAAGAAATTTATCGTACTAATTGCGTTTATCTTACAAATATGGATCGTTCGTGGCCAAGATGCGACAACGCTTGATTTTATTGATGCATCTTCACTCACCGTAATTGGCCAAGCTAAATCAACCGCTTTTCCCTTCCATCGCTTAGATACTGCCGTTTATAAAGGCTTATCCAAGGGTGAAAACCAACAAGCTCGATGTCCAGCTGGTTTAGCGTTGGTTTTTCGAACAAATGCTTCACAAATTGATCTGTATGCAACCTATAAATACCAACCGGATCCGAATAACATGACGAGAATTGCCACTGCCGGTTTCGATCTGTATATTAAAAAAGACGGCCAATGGCTGTATGCAAACTCTACAGTGGCCCCAAAGGGTAAAAATACACTTACCTTAATAAAAGACATGGATACGCAAGATAAAGAATGTTTACTTTATCTACCCTTGAATAGTGAGCTTGACGCGTTAAAAATCGGTGTGCCAAAAGGGGCGAAGCTGGAAGCTATACCGAACCCTTTTCAGCATAAACTAGTGATTTTTGGATCCAGTTATACACAAGGGATTAGTGCCAATCGGCCAGGTATGAATTACCCGGCACAGCTTGAGCGGAATACCGGACTCTATGTCTGTAATTTAGGCTTTAGCGGTAATTCTAAGCTGCAACCATACTTTGCTCGTTATCTGGCAGACGTTGAGACTGATGCATTTATTTTTGATGCGTTTTCAAATCCAAATGAAGCGATTATTAGAGAACGCTTGTTTCCTTTTATTGAGACTATTCGGGCCAAACAACCGAATACGCCATTGATTTTTGTCCAAACCATCTATAGGGAATCGGGAAATTTTAATTTAGTGGCACGGGCATTTGAGGAAAAAAAGCGCCAAGCGGCTGAGGAAATGATGGAAAAGGCGATGAAAAAATATAAAAATGTCTATTTTATTAATAATCCACAATTACCGGGTACAGACCATGCAACCTCCACAGACGGTGTACACCCCTCTGATTTGGGATATTCCCGTTGGGCCAAAAATTTGGGCGATGCTTTACTCTCTTTGTTTAAAGAACATCAATACTTAGGCATGGGCAAAGTAGACTAAGGGTTGTCCACATAAAACGTTTGACTGAAAGCTCCATTTGCAGCAACATCCCAAGCTTCTAAACGTACCCATGTCCGTCGACTAAGATTCGTTTGCCATTGAAAATGCTGGGAACCGAATGCTTTGGTTTTCCTAAGATCTATTTTTTCCCGATAAACCTGATGGCCGTCGCCTGATATGATTTCAACGAAATTCATGGGGAAAGTCCAGTTAAGTTGCACATCAATAGTTGCTGATCCGGATGAATCCAACTGAAGCGTTTCGCCAGTATGTTTGCCATTAATGCTAAGCTGAGGTATTAAAACCTCTCCGGTTGTCGTAAAAAATTGTCCCTGCTGCATGGCACGGAGGATGGGTTGCCAACTGTCTTCGAATTGAGGTAAGGTATCGAGCATTAGGTAATTGACATTTAAATGCGCATACATTTCATTTTCTGGGGTAATCGAAAAAAGGTCAGCTTCTGCAATGACCGTCTTTTTCAGACCCCAATTATTCATGTCGTCCATTAAATCGAGCACGCGCATACCCAGTTTGGGTATAGACAAATCGGCAGGCATGGCCTTCCAAGCGGCTCCCATAAAATGATCGGATTTAAAAAAAGATTCATTTTTATATAAATCGGGCGTATTGACAGATCCTTTTGTCCGAGGGTGAGCCGTCCAAGCAAGCCCATCTTCCTGTTCCAAAAGTCGTAACATATCTGCTTTATCACCGATATGGTAGACTTTACCGTATTTGGGATGATTCTCGGTAAACGGAACACCTGGTTTCCGTGACATGATCCAATAAACAGGTTTAGGGAAAAGGGCTAACCAATGCCCTCCAAAGAATTCATTCGGTTCTTCTCCGGGAAGAAGCAGTAAATTTTTATCTGAAAGTCGTTTGCATTGTTCAAAGAGGGCATGTAATTCCGTTAAGCGTTGCGCATCAGGCCCCTTTGGATGGGCGGTATAATGAAACTCAGCTAAATGTACAATATCCACACCTGTTTGCTTAAATACCTGTACAAAATCTGGAACCTCTGGAATGGGTTTATTGGCCAATACCACGTTCATAATAAACTCATTATGAAAGTGACTGGATAAGGTTTTATATCCCGGAAGCTTAACATAGGTGTCGTTGTGCGTAAATTTCTTGACCGAGGCGAAGGTTTTAGACTCGTCGTCAGTACTTAAAAGGCAAAAGAAATGCAGTCGTTGCGCTGTTCCGGGAGGTGCGTTGAACCATGGAACAAATCGTTTATCGCCCTCTAGTTTTTGCCGGATGCCTATTCCATAGCCGTCAACCATTTTTCGATACTGATTTCCATACCAGGTAAATTGGAGGTTAAACGCTTCATCGAGTGGATAAAAATATTGATGCGGAGCGGGAAATATGGCCAACATACCCTGCTCCCCTTTAGCAGCAATAGTCCGATATTTTACAGCTAGATTCGTTGATGTGTCTGAGAAAAGCGTCTTGGCCTTTTGCAAACTATCAGCAGTATTGATCCACGCAATGCTTTTCCAATCGGAAGATCGGTTAACCATACCGGCATCGTAAACAATGGCGGTCGAGTCCACTGCTGTAGCCATGACAGCAGCGACATTAAAAAGCGGACTGCCATGATAAAATGTAAGCTCTAAGTCGCCACTGAAGCGGTCTGCTTTAACGGAAGAGATTTTGACAACAGTATGGCTTCCTACCGTTTCGATCGCGACTGCAGATTTTTCAAGTTTTACCGGATAGGTACTAAAGGGCTTTTCAGGGACTTTGTCGAAAAAAATATTCCACCCATTTTGCGAAACGAGATCCCTTTTTCCTATCGTAAGTAGAAAAGTTGGATCGAGATCCGAAGAAATTAGCTTAGTCGACTTTGAGGTGCCAAGGCGCATCTGGCTGAATAAAGGAGCGTCGTTTTTCATGTTTAGATCAACTTCTCCATATTGCTCCTCACCAATTGGCCATTTTATTTTTAGCAGCTGACCCTTATAGGTAAACTGAGCACCAGCACGCTGATCAAAATGTTGACTATTGAGCGTAACCTTTTGGGCAAAGGTGATTGGTAGGCAATACAACCAACAAGCTAACATAATTAAAATAATACGCATATATTAATTTATAATGGGTTATATACAAAGTAAGGTAATGTATAGCGTAAAAAAAAGCGTATATATTTCAAAGTTTCGATAACATGTATCAGCATCAATGTATGAAATGGCAACACGGACCTTTCGTTTTGTTAATTAGACACGATGCCCTATATTGCAAGACCTAAGATAAAGGGAAAACTAACCCACATATAAAGAAGTTAAATGAGTTATTGGACGAAATTAACAGATGCTAAAGGAGAGCACTTATCAGGACTTGATCATTTGCGGGCTTTGGCAATAATACTGGTCTTTTTGTGTCACTATCGAGCATATGAAATGCCCACTTGGGTAGATACTGTCGGTAGGTTCGGCTGGGTAGGTGTAGATCTTTTTTTCGTCCTTAGTGGCTTTTTGATTGGCGAGCAATTACTTCGGCAGGTGCAAAGCGTTGGGCAGATCAATTTCAAGCGCTTTTATATCAGTAGAACCTTCCGTATCCTGCCAGCTTACTTCTTTATGGTATTCTTGTATTTTGCATTTCCCTTTTTGAGGGAGAGAGAAGGCATTGCACCTTTTTGGCAATTTGCAACCTTTACCCAGAACTTTGACCTTGATTTCGGCGATGAAGGCGCTTTTTCTCATGCGTGGTCTTTGAGTATTGAGGAACAGTTTTATTGGTTGCTTCCTTTAACGATCAGTCTAAGCAGTGGAAAAGACCATTTTAAAAAAGGTTTTTATACTTTATTAGGTGTATTTTTATTGGGATTGTTGTTAAGAGGTATGAGTTGGGTGTATTTCGTAAGCCCTTTTTATGCCCAAAACATAACAGAAGGTCGGTTTGTGGTCTATAATAAATGGGTTTATTACCCCACATATAACCGATTGGATGGCTTACTCGTCGGTGTCACTATTGCAGCAATCATAACATTTGCTAAGCCTTTAACCCGTCGTTTAAGTGCTTATGGTAATGCCTTATTTTTTTCGGGCATGGCACTAATGGCCTTGGCTTATGTTTTCTTAAAAGATGACCGACTTGCGTTTTGGCCTACCTTATTGGGTTATCCTTTATTGGCACTAGCGTTTGGATGTATGGTGTTTGGTGCTATTTTCCCTTCCTGTTTTTTATACCATATACGATGGAAATTCAGCACAATTATCGCAACCTTGTCGTATAGCATTTACCTCTGTCATAAAGTGATTAATGAGCTATTGCAAAAGCCCCTTGATACTTTGGGCATTCCTGCCCAAAGCAATTGGAGGGTGTTCTCGTGTGCCTGTTGTTCTATTTTGGCAGCACTGTTGATGAATCGGTTGATCGAATATCCTTTTTTAAAATGGAGAAGTGTTTTATTGAGTGAACAAAATAAGCAGCATTAACTGAAATAAAGTCTTACACCATCTTCAGTTAATCCCCTAAGTTTCCACCATACAATTTTACTAGCTCTCGTACCTCAATTGTGCCGCCGATTTTTAAAATAGGGTTAGCCTGGGCTAATTCAACTGCTTCCTCAATAGTTGCTGTCTTTACAATCAGGTAGCCACTGATAAACTCTTTAATTTCGGTATAAGGGCCATCGGTTACTACCTGATCAGACCTTACGCTTTTTGCATGCACGGATGATAAGGTGTTTCCCTTGTCTACCAACTTATTCTGGACTGCAATGCTTGCTAACCAATTTAAGCGCTCCTGTATCTGCTCAGGTGATGGTTGGGCATCCGATGCGTTGCTTAATCTGAAAATTAATGCAAATTCTTTCATTGTTCTAATTTATTTGTGTTTATAAGCGATCAATAAGTTTTCTATAATCTGTTGATGTAATTATTCTTTGGGCTGTTCCTTCAGTCTTAAAGGTACACAGATTTGTTATACCGATGGTTTGCAATACATGCTTTACATATGGTTCAATGAAATCTAATGTTCCCGCGGTGCTATGTATCCTGCCGGATGCTATGGCTAAATAGACCTTTTTGTTTTTAAACGTTCTTAATGCTGATTTACCATTACTACTCTTTGGAGGAACAACTATGCGTACAATTTGATCGATCCATGCTTTTAGAATAGCAGGAATTCCTAAATTATACATGGGAATTCCAATAACCAGCAGCTGAGCTTCCTGAATTTCTTCTACGGCTTTATCAGAGTAGGAGAGGATATCCCGCTCTTCTTGATTGAGTTGATCAGATGGCTTATAAAAAGCCGCGATTTGTCGATCGCTTAAAAATGGTGGAGGTTCTTTAAGAAGGTCCCTTTCAATTACACTTACGTCATGATACGTTCGCGTTAGCTTTTCGATAATCGCTTCGGCTAATTGAATACTGCAAGAATTTTTTCCTCTTGGACTTGAAATAACATGCAAAATTTTTTTCATTTTTTATTCTTTTTGCCTTAAAGACGATTGAATTTTCGATAGGTGGACAGGTTGTTCATTTTTTTTTACCGTCATATTTAATATCTTCGCTATCAAAACGTAGGCGTGGAAGATGTTTTAAAAATGCTTGCGCATTGTTCTAATGCACAGTTGGTTTTACTATTTTTTGTTCAGAACCTTATTCTATTTATCTTGGCTTTGGCATTTGGAACTTACCTCCGGAGGAAGTATCATCAACCGCGGGAAAAAATTGCTGTAAAAGACTGGCTCGTTGCTTCTGGTACCGTTCTGATTAATGCGGTGATTACTGATGTGGGGTTCTTGCTATGGAAATCGCATTGGATTAGCATTGATTTTTCCCTATCTTGGCTCACGGTTGTTCATGTGATCATCCTTTTTCTGGCGATGGATCTCTTGATGTATATATTTCATTACCTGTTGCATCATTCTGCCTTACATCAATATATTCACGCTATGCACCACGAAGCGGTAGAGCCTTTGCCGATAGATCTATTTGTCCTCCATCCGCTAGAAACAATCGCTTTTGGAGGGTTGTGGCTTGCTCTTTTGCTTACGGCAACATTTAATGTTTGGGCAATTATACTTTATTTACTATTGAATGTGGTATTCGGAATTGTTGGCCATCTTGGTTTTGAGCCGTTAAGGGAAAATACCGCTAAATTTCATATTGATCGCTTTATTGGAACTTCCAGCTTTCACCATAAGCACCATCAGGACATGAAGGTAAATTTTGGATTTTATACCAATATCTGGGATCGGATCTTCGGAACCTATCGTGACAAATGATGTAATCAAAATCCAAAGAGTCCACTGAATAAAACCAAGCAATAAATGCCTTCTGCAAGTAAAAGGTTTACGAATACCTGACTATATTTTTTTCGGGTAAACAACCAAATCGTTTCCACAGCAGTGTAGATAGCAATCAGTGTGCTAAAACCGATACTCATAAAGAAAAATAAATAACCGGCACCGAGACTATCGTGCTGCTGTTTTAGAACCCAATAGGGTGTTAAGATGATCAATGCGACTAACGTTAAAACCGTTAGCCGGATCAAGAAATGTTTTTTTAATTTTGGCTCATACGAAAGAGGGGTATATAGTAACAACCCGACACCAAATAGATAACCCGCTAATAATAAATAGCCGATAAGTGGACGTAGTCGATAAGATAGCCCAAAACCGACTTGCGTATAAGCAAAGCCTGCGATGAGAAATAGAAGCAGAAAATAGATATATTTTTTGTAGTTCACGTGCAAACTTAACGAACCGGCGATGCTTATGCAAATGACTGTCGAATAAATTTTTACATCCCTTCATACAATAAAATGACTTAAATGCAGTTAAAAATTAATGACAAAATTTTGACTGAAAAAAAATAGTAAATGTACCTTAACTGTCAGACTTCATGTTAATTTTGACGCCGTTTTTATGCGAGTCGTAGTACTATTTTTACTATGTTTATCGTCTTTCCTTTTTAGGATATCCGATAAGAATTATGCACATTTAGCGCATAATAGGGATGTCTATACATCATATAAACCCATCAAATTATTCGTCCAATTCAAGTCGAACAAGATAGCACATAGCTATGCCATTATCAGGAACGGTGACTTTGAAGAGCATGAAACGGAAGTTTTTAATGTAGAAAGCGAAGATGACAGTCCCGTATTCGCTCGAAGAGATGTTCTAATAAGTGATAATGCGCTAGCCATCATCTATACATCGCTTTTGCATTGCTACCATGCTTACCTAAAAGAAAAATTACCTTTCTGTACGCATTTAACTTATATTTCTTCCTATAAATATATTCTGCAGCGCGTATTGCGCATATGATTCATCAACGGTTTTTGGTTACCAGAGCATAATTTCGGTTCTTTACAGGGTAACCATTCCGTTTTCGATAGTAGAAGGCTTCGAATCCAGAACCTTCACCTCACGTGAACAATTTATTGAATAGCAACAACAGAATTAAAATAACCTTGATTGCATGTGCAATAAGGAGTATTTTTTATCAAAGCACTTTAGGCAGCCATTGAAAAACCGCTCATATAGGGCTCATGGGTACCGTAACGCGCCACAAAACGTATAAAAAACAGATGAAAAGGAATCTAATCCTCGTAATTTTTTGCATAGCCCAGTGCTATATCGGCTGTACGTCAAAAAAGCATGAAAAGGAAGAAGTTAGCAAGTATTCGATCACTTCTCCATTAAAGATGGATACATCCATTACCAAAGAATATGTTGCCCAAATCCGTTCCGTTAAGAACATTGAGGTTAGGGCGTTGGAAAAAGGTTATCTACAACAGATCTATGTGGATGAGGGGCAGTTTGTAAAAGCCGGGCAACTCTTGTTTAAAATCATGCCGAAAATGTACGAAAACGAGCTCCTCAAAGCGCAGGCAGAAGCCAAAACAGCCACTATAGAGTTACAGAATACCGAAGCTTTGGCCAATAAAAATGTCGTTTCCAAGAATGAGTTGGCCATGGCGCAGGCTAAACTCGATCAGGCAAATGCCGAAGTCGCTACGGCGAAATTCCACTTGTCGGCCACAGCGGTACGTGCGCCATTTGATGGAACTATAGACCGTATCCCTTTAAAAATCGGCAGTTTGGTGGATGAAGGGGAGCTGTTAACCCACCTTTCAGACAATAGCCAAATGTTTGCGTATTTCAACGTTTCGGAACCAGAATATCTCGACTATCAAACCAATATTAAAGGTCGTGGAAATCCTAAAGTTAGCTTATTATTGGCCAATGGCCAACTTTTACCCTATAAAGGAGATGTTGAAACGGTAGAGAGCGAGTTCGATAGCGAGACCGGCAATATTGCTTTTCGCGCGAGATTTCCAAATCCGGAAAAACTGTTACGTAATGGAGAGACCGGGAAGATACAAATGACCGTCCCGCTCAATAATGTATTGATTATACCACAAAAAGCAACCTACGAAATTCAGGATAAAGTCTATGTTTTTGTAGTCGATAAAGCAGGTGTTGTGAAATCTAGAAACATTAGTATCAGTAATGAAATGCCCGATCTATATGTGGTAGGAAGTGGCCTTTCAGAAGGCGATAAAATCCTACTGGATGGTGTACAAAAAGTAAAGGATGATGACAAAATTAGCTACGCTTATGTGGCACCAAAAGAGGTTGTCTCCCATTTACAATTAAAAGCGGAATAGATATAAATAAGTAGTTAAGTCATGATAGTCGTTAAATAGTAATAGTTGTTAAGTAGTGACGTATTCAACTATTTACCTACTCAACGACTTAACCAGTCAACAATTCAAAAAACTATGTTTAACAAATTTATACACAGGCCGGTCCTGTCTATAGTTATATCGCTCCTAATTGTCTTTCTGGGTGTTTTAGCCATTGTCCAATTGCCGGTAACTCAATTTCCATCCATTTCACCACCTAAAGTGAATGTTACGGCAGAGTATCCCGGAGCCAATGGCGAATTGATGATCAAATCGGTCATTATTCCTTTGGAGCGCGCCATTAACGGCGTTCCCGGAATGAAATATATGGCTTCTGATGCCGGAAATGATGGCGAAGCTTCTATTCAGGTGGTGTTTAATTTGGGTACTGATCCTAATCAAGCATCGGTGAATATCCAGAACCGCGTAGCATCGGTAGTCAATAAATTGCCGCCCATTGTGGTACGCGAAGGGGTAAAGATTACCCGTGAAGAATCAAATATGCTGATGTATATTAACTTGTACAGCAAAGATCCCCATATGGACGAAAAATTTCTGTACAACTTTGCAGATATCAATGTCTTATCCGAATTGCGTAGGGTTGATGGAGTAGGGGTTGCAGATCTGCTTGGTACACGGGAGTATGCCATGCGTATCTGGTTAAAACCGGATCGTATGCTGGCCTATAAAATATCAGCAGATGAAGTGATGGAAGCATTAAATGCGCAGAGCTTGGAAGCCTCACCGGGCAAAACCGGTGAAAGCTCTGGTAAACGGTCGCAAGCATTCGAATATGTATTAAAATATCCCGGAAGATTTACCACGAAGGAGGGTTATGAGAATATTATTCTAAAATCTGATCCGAATGGTGAAATTTTACGCCTAAAGGATGTAGCAGATGTAGAATTTGGGAGTTCTATGTACGATTTGTACTCTAATTTGAATGGTAGGGCTTCTGCGGCAATTACCGTTAAACAGTCTTATGGCAGTAATGCAAGCCAAGTTATTAAAGACATTAAGGCGAAAATGAAGGAAATTAAGGCCAGTTCTTTTCCTAAAGGAGTGGATTATGAGATTAGCTATGACGTCTCTAAATTCTTAGATGCTTCTATGGAGAAAGTGATCCATACATTGGTTGAAGCCTTTATTCTCGTCGGATTGGTGGTGTTTATATTTCTTGGCGACTGGCGTTCTACCTTGATTCCTACCATTGCTGTTCCGGTTTCTCTTATCGGAACTTTTGTATTTATGCAGCTTTTTGGAATTACGCTTAACCTCATTACCTTGTTTGCATTGGTGCTGGCCATTGGGATTGTGGTGGACAATGCCATTGTGGTTATTGAAGCGGTTCATGCCAAGATGGAAGAACTCCATCTTTCACCACTCAAAGCGACCGAAGAAGCCATGCAGGAAATCAGTGGTGCCATTATCGCCATTACCTTTGTTATGGCGGCCGTGTTTGTCCCTGTTGCCTTTATGTCTGGACCAGTGGGTATCTTTTATCGGCAGTTTTCCATTACCATGGCAACAGCTATCGTTCTTTCGGGATTAGTAGCCCTTACCTTAACGCCGGCATTATGCGCCCTTATGTTAAAAAATAACCATGGCAAAGCCAAAAAGAAGAATCGCTTGGATATGCTATTGGATGGTTTTAACCGATGGTTTGGTCGGCTTTCTGGCAGGTATCAGCGCCTATTAAGTGCCATCGTAAACCGTAGGGTAGTCACTTTTGCACTATTGCTTGCTTTTTGTATAGGTACCTGGATCGTCAACACGAGTCTTCCTACAGGTTTTATTCCGAATGAAGATCAGGGGATGTTTTATGCAATCATACAAACACCTCCAGGTTCATCCTTAGAAAGAACCAATCAGGTGGCCGAACGACTGCAAAAAATCGCAGAAGGTGTTGAAGGCGTCCAGTCTGTTTCTTCCTTAGCTGGTTACGAGATTCTTTCAGAAGGTACTGGTGCTAATTCAGGTACCTGTTTGATTAACCTTAAAAGTTGGGATGAGCGGCAGCATTCGGCACAGGAAGTGATCGAGGAGCTGGAAGAAAAATCTAAAGACATTACTGGAGCAACTATTGAATTTTTCCAACCACCAGCGGTTCCGGGTTATGGTGCTGCGGGAGGTTTTGAATTGCGTTTGCTGGATAAAGCAGGCTCTGGCGACTATCATCAAATGGAAACGGTGAGTAAGGAATTTGTTCGCGAATTGAATAAACGCCCCGAGCTCTCTTCCGTATTTACCTTTTACAGTGCCAGTTTTCCACAATATATGCTGAAAGTCGATAATGAAATTGCCCAACAAAAAGGAGTAAGCATTGAAAACGCCATGAATACGCTCTCGACGTTGGTAGGAAGTAATTATGAAACCAGCTTTATTAAATATGACCGGCAATATAAAGTTATTGTACAGGCACTGCCTCAGTATCGTGCCTTGCCAGAGGATGTACTGAAATTGTACGTAAAGAATGATCGCGATGAGATGGTACCCTTTTCCGCGTTTATGAAAATTGAGAAAGTGTACGGTTTGTCAGAAATCACGCGGCATAATATGTACAATGCCTCAGAAATTAGTGGTACTTCCGCTCCTGGATACAGTAGCGGCTCGGCTATTCAAGCTATCAACGAAGTAGCTCAAAAAAGCTTACCTAGAGGCTTTGGCATTGATTGGGCAGGTATATCCAAAGATCAGGTTGCACAAGGCAATCAAGCCATTTATATTTTTCTTATCTGTCTGGCTTTCGTATATATGTTGTTAGCTGCACAGTATGAAAGTTTCATTTTACCTTTCCCCGTGATTCTTTCCCTTCCAGCAGGGGTTTTTGGTGCCTTTCTGCTATTGAAATTATGCGGATTAGAAAATAACATCTATGCACAGGTCGCGTTAGTCATGCTCATTGGCCTTTTAGGTAAAAACGCCGTATTGATTGTAGAATTTGCTGTTCAGAAACATAAGTCTGGGGCTTCCATATTGCAAGCGGCTATTGAGGGCTCCGCAGTGCGTTTTCGCCCTATTCTCATGACCTCCTTTGCTTTTATTGCCGGATTGGTTCCGTTGGTTTTTGCTTCTGGGCCTGGCGCCATCGGCAATCGTACCATCGGCTCCGCTGCAGCAGGCGGAATGTTGTTCGGAACGGTTTTCGGGGTAATTATTGTTCCCGGACTGTATTACATATTTGGTAAAATTGCCGAAAGAAAGCATGCTCCCGTTTCCTATGAAGAAGAAAGCCCTTTAACAGAAGAAGTTGATTATCATGAATAGACAAAAGATATATCGGTACCTGTGTTGGTTAAGTATAGGTTTGGTTTTTGCGCGTTGTAAGGTTCCCTCGATAACCCAACAAACGGAGAACCGCATGGTTCCAGGAACATATGCTGGCAGTAGCGATACCAGCAACAGCTCGATGGTTACCTGGCAGAATTTTTTCACAGATACTTACTTAAGAGATCTGATCGATACTGCTTTGAAAAACAATCAAGAGCTGAATATAACCTTACAAGAAGTGGAGATTGCGCGTAATGATGTCGGGTTTAGGGAAGGAGCCTTATTGCCCGCTGTCGGTGCCAAACTTGGTGTCGGCGTCGAAAAGGTTGGTCGCTATACCAGTCAGGGAGCGGGCGACGCCTCTACAGAAATTACTCCTGGGAGGGAGGTTCCTGATCCGTTGATGGATTATACAGCAGCGGCTTATGCACATTGGGAGGTGGATATCTGGAACAAGCTGCATAGCGCAAAAAAGGCGGCAGTAAGTAGGTATTTAGCTACTGTAGAGGGTAAGAATTTTGTACTTACGAATTTAATTGCAGAAGTAGCCAATTCGTACTATGAATTATTAGCGCTAGATAATCAGCTGGCCATTGTACAGCAGACTATAGCCTTACAAAAGAATGCCTTGGATATTGTGAAGGTGCAGAAAGAAGCAGCCCGTACCACCGAATTAGCGGTTCAGAAATTTCAAGCTGAAGTATTAAGCTCGCAGAGTAAGGAGTTTGAAATCCGTCAACAAATCAAAGAGACTGAAAATAAAATCAATTTTTTGTTGGGTCGTTACCCGCAGGAGATTCCAAGAGACAAGAGCAACTTTTTAACGGTAATACCGGCGGCTGTTCGATCGGGTGTTCCTTCGCAGTTGTTAGCCAATCGGCCAGATATTAAACAAGCTGAATTGGATCTGATGGCAGCTAAGCTTGATGTAAAAGTGGCCAGAGCAGAGTTTTATCCGTCTTTTGATATATCGGCTGCTTTTGGTTTTCAAGCGTTTAAGCCGTCTTATTTGGTGAAATTTCCCGAGTCGATGCTTTACTCGCTTGCCGGAGATCTTGCTGGGCCCCTCATCAATAAAAAAGGAATTAAAGCAGAATTTAGTAATGCCAATGCGCGCCAGTTACAGGCGATGTATAACTACGAACGCACCATTTTAAACGCTTACCTAGAAGTTTCTACACAGCTTTCCAGAATTGATAATTTGGGAAAAAGCTACGATTTGAAGACGAAACAAGTGGATGCGCTTACCCAATCGATCGACATTTCCAATGACTTATTTAAATCGGCTAGAGCCGATTATTTCGAAGTGCTGATGACCCAACGGGATGCCTTGGAGTCTAAATTGGAGTTGATTGAAACTAAAAAGGAGCAATTAAACGCGGTAACTAACATTTATCGTGATCTTGGTGGAGGTTGGAAGTAAATTTTCTTTTTTTCATAAAACAATAAACGCGCCGCTTCAAAGTTTACGTGAACGACAGTGCGTCCCACTGCATCATGTAAATTTTGGAGGCGGCATTTTCGGTGACGAACAGCATGTGCTTTAAACCGGATGTGTTAACCTATTATAATAGGTTGATTGGTATTTAATCAGTGGATCTTCTCCATTTAACTATCGGTATTCGCGGATTATTTTACTTTATTGGTTAACACCAGGGCTTCATTTTCAGCCGGAGATGCGTGATATGAGTGGTTAAGATATCGGCGGATAGCGAACATCTTTGGGCTTAGTCCGCCGTTTGCGCAGATCCAATACGATCAAAATTAATATATCGAGCACTTAGGGAAAGAATTAAAAGACTTAATAGTAATAATTTATTCATCTGTTTTTATGTTTTGCCAAAAGTATGTAATCAGGAAATGCAAACATTACGGGAGCCCGTAAGACAAGCATCTTTCCGATGTGTAACTTTAGGACAAAGTAAAAATCAATTGATGTAGTGTATGTGTACAGTTTCCTATAGCTATGCACATACACGGCATTGGAAAACGTATCTTCGTGTATCAGATAAAACCATATGGCCACCAATAAACATGCAATTATCCGTTATGAAGCATTGGATCGGTGCTTTTCCAATAAGGGCCGGAAATTTTTCATCGATGATCTAATCACTTATGTATCGGCAGCGATCGAAGAATATAGTGGATCGAAGGCCTCCATATCACGCAGGCAGATCTTCAAAGACATGGATTTCATGCGCAGTGAGGCCGGATTTCGTGCACCGATCGAATCCTACAAGGAAGGGAAGAAGACCTACTACCGTTATTCAGACAGAAGCTATTCGCTTGCTATGCAACAGATCAATCCAGTCGAAGCCGATCTTCTGAAAACAACATTGGATATGCTGGGAAGATTTAAAGGGTTGCCACAATTTGACTTTGTCCAAGAGCTGGCCTTGAAACTAAAAAAGAGTTTTCAATTGGAGGATTTAGGTGATTGTATTTTTTTTGATCAGAACGAGTATCTTAAAAACCTGCATCTCCTTGGCGATCTGTTAAAAATTATTCAGGATAAACGCGTACTATATGTACGTTATCAGTCATTCAACCAAAATCGGGAAAAAAGTTTTCTGTTTCACCCTTATTTCCTAAAGCAATATAACAAACGCTGGTTCTTATTCGGCCAACGGGAGGATTTTGAAAACTGGAGCAGCTTAGCCTTGGATAGGATCATTGATTTTTCAGTTGAGTATGACGAAGTCTATAAACCTGCAAATATTCATCCGGATGATTATTTTGAAGATCTGATTGGCGTAAGTAAACCTACCGAATTAACCGCGCAACTTGTTCGGATCAAAATCAATAAGAGCCTTTGGCCTTATATCGACTCTAAGCCGCTACACCCCTCTCAAAAGATCTTAGAAAAAAAGGAAGACTACACGATTATACAACTGGATGTGATCCCTAACTATGAATTTTATGCGCAGATACTAAGTTTTGGGCAAGCTATTGAGGTGATTGCGCCCGAAAGTGTTCGATTAGCGATAAAAGAAAAGTTGATTGCTATGTTGGACAGGTATTCATAGCAATAAGCGAAATACAGTTACCCCCAAAAACAGGCATCAACATCTTATTCTTTATTGTTTCCACACCTGTAAATCGCTGTGTTGACCGATTTTGTCAAAATCACGATCGGTGTGCACGATAGTTACAGCATGGGAGACGGCATAATATGCAATCAAGCAATCATTACTTTTACGAATGGTTACGCCCTTCTTACGCAAAAAGCGAAACAGCTCTGCCGAACCTATAGCGGCGCGTTTAGGAGGCAAGTCCAATAGCGTAAAATAAGATAGTGCTTCCTTTATTTCGAAGTACTTTTTATCGTCACGAATGCCTTGAAGAATTTCCTGAAGTATGGTGGGCGTAAGTAATACGCCATCATCTGCTTCGATATACGCTTCCAATAATCTGGCTTGAGGGGTATCCTTTTTATTCAAGAAGTCGATCCATACCGATGTATCAAAAAGCAAGGGTCGGCTCATAAATTACGCAATTGATCAAGGTTTCCCTCCCATGTACCCTTTTCTCGTAATGATAAAATGTTTTTACGCTGCATAGAAGCAATGTATTGTTTTAATGCTTCATGTACCACATCCTTTTTCGTTTTCAGTTTACTGATTTGAAGAGCTGTCTGAATGAGATGTTCGTCTAATTCTATATTTGTCCGCATACTTATAATTTTTGCAATGTGTAAAGATAATAAAATCTATACACATTGAATAGATCATCGATTATTCATGCCCATACGAAAAGATAAGCCATTATGGAAAACCGTAAAATCCGCCCATTTATCTCCATTATCTTAGCGGGCAACAACAACGATGTTACTATGCACATCTACTGCATAGATGCCCTTCATCTTTGTACAAGTAATTATTAAATCAATCATCCAAAAAAAGAAAAAACATGAAAGCAAAATTTACCACCATGATGGTCATTTTCACCCTAATCATCTTATCTGTAAATGCACAACAACAAAAGCGTCGAGGCTACATCGGCATCAGTATCGGCCCTTCATTCCCCATGGGCGAATTCAAGAACGAAGGTTTGGCCAATACTGGCCTGAATCTTTCGCTGATTAATTTCGGTTATTTCTTCAGTGAGCATGTGGGAATCGCCGCCAACTGGTATGGCGGTGCACATAACATCGATGTCAGTTATTTAGGTTTGTCAGACGGCTTGTGGTACTACGGAGGCCTGTTGGCAGGGCCATTGTTCAGCACGCCAATCAGTGAAAAAGTAGATTTTGACTCCCGATTGCAGATCGGTTATTCCGTAGCCAACATGAAATTGGAAGGATATAAAGTTGACGGTACCGGATTCGCCTACAATGTCGGCATCGGTATACGTACCCACCTTTCAGAAAAGTGGTCCTTCTCATTCAATGTGGATATGCTTACCGCCAATAATAAGGGAGATTATATGGATAGAAAGATACAAACTATTCAGCCTACCATTGGCTTGAGTTACCGGTTGAGGTAGTTAAGCTTGGGTAAATTTGCTCATAATAGCAAATTTACCTATTTTGGTTGCAATGAATGTATGAAACCATTATAACGCATGGCCGAAACCAATTTCCAATTTTTAGAAGAAGAATTCCCGTTGCTATTTAACCTGGCAAAAGCAGGGGAATATAACCTATACCAAGATCCAACGACGTCATTATTCAAATTGCGCCAGTATGGAGAATACATGGCCAAGCAGATATTTGACACCTACGGTATGGACTTGCCCGAAGACAGCAAATTCCAAAACCTAGTATACCTGCTCCGAAACCAAAGTATATTACCCGGTAATGTCTACGACTATTTTACCATTCTTCGAAAACAAGGAAATGATGCCGTCCATGCATATAAAGGTACCACCGAAGAGGCGACTTCATCGCTTTTTTCAGCATTCAAACTAGGCAAATGGTTTTACGAATCCTATTCCGTTAAGAACAGGAATATTACTGATATCAAATTCCATAAACCCGAAAATCTCGACGCGCGCCATGCTTTACACCTGTTGGAAGAAGAAAACAAAGCGCTAAAAGCGCAATACGACCAATTGCTTCTACAGCAGAAAACAGTTAGCCAGGAACAAAGGCAGGCCTTTACCGAGCGTGCAAAGCGTTCCGCCTCTAAATTAGATATGGACGAGGCCCAGACGCGTGAGCTCATCGATGTCAACTTGCGGAAGATGGGTTGGGAAGCCGATACAAAATTGCTAAACGCTAAAATTCATAAAACCCAACCGGAGAAAGGCCGTAACATGGCTATTGCCGAATGGCCAGTAAAAGGTGGTTATGCAGATTATGCCCTATTTATCGGTACCAGCCTATATGGCGTGGTCGAGGCAAAAAAATACGGACAAGACATTTCTACCAATTTGGATCAAAGCAAGCGCTACGCGCTGAACATTATTCCACAGGAAGGGATTGAACTATTGGGCGAATGGGAAGGTTATAAAGTGCCGTTCCTTTACTCCACCAATGGAAGGGAATACCTCCAACAGATTGCGACAAAAAGTGGTATATGGTACCTCGATGTGCGAGAGACGTATAACAACTCCAAATCCATTAAAGGATTTCATAGCCCGGATGACTTACGAAAGAAATTCGAACAGGATATAGCCCTGGCTAATAAAAAATTGCAAGCAAATTCATTAGATTTTTTGCAATCGAAAACGGGGCTTAGTCTGCGTGACTACCAGATCAAAGCCATTGAGGCTGTAGAAAGTATCGTTGTTAATCATCCCGAAGTGGACCGGGCATTATTGGCCATGGCGACCGGAACAGGCAAGACGCGTACCATTATTGGGCTGGCTTACCGACTCATACAAACCAACCGTTTCAAACGTATCTTGTTTTTGGTGGATCGTACGTTATTGGCTAAGCAAGCTTTAGATGGTTTTAAAGATTACAAAGTGGATGATCTCAAGAGCTTCAACGATATCTATCACATGGATGACCTTAGAACCTGGTGGCCAGATGTGGATAGCCGCATTCACTTTGCTACGGTACAGAGTATGGTAAAACGCTTATTTTATAATGATGATGAACAAAAGTCGATAAGCATCGATACATACGACTGCATCATTGTGGACGAAGCGCACCGGGGGTATTTATTAGACAAGGAAATGGATGACGAAGAGCTGGATTTTAAAGATCAGGATGATTACGTCAGCAAGTACCGCCAGGTATTGGATTATTTCGATGCCTTTGCTATAGGATTAACGGCTACCCCGGCATTGCATACCACAGAGATTTTCAATAAGCCCGTATTCAATTATGGATTACGGGAAGCGGTATTGGATGGCTATTTAGTGGATCAGGATCCACCGATCAAGATTAAAACGAAACTTTCTGAAGAAGGTATTGTATGGGAAAAAGGAGAAAAACCGACGGTCTACGATAAAGAAGGAAACCACATTATTGAATTGGATGAGCTGGACGACGAGCTTAAATTTGATATCTCAGGATTCAATAAGCGGGTCATTACCGAGAACTTCAACCGCACCGTACTCCGCGAATTGGTCAATCACCTTGATCCAGATAGCGAAGCCAAGACATTAATCTTTGCTGCTACTGATGAACATGCCGATATGATTGTTAAAATCCTTAAGGAAGAGTTCGCCGCAGCAGGTATCCCTATACCGGATGATGCTGTGGCCAAGATTACCGGAAAATCGGATCAGCCCGAGGATAAAGTGAAGCGGTACAAAAATGAACAATATCCCAATATTGCCGTCACGGTAGATTTATTAACCACCGGTATTGATGTGCCAAAGATTTGCAATTTGGTTTTTATGCGCCGTATTCGATCCCGTATCTTGTATGACCAAATGATTGGACGAGCTACTCGCTTATGCCCGGAGATCCATAAGGAAAGTTTTAAAGTGTTCGACGCGGTCAACCTCTATGAAAGTATTAAGGATTACACAGAAATGA
This sequence comes from Olivibacter ginsenosidimutans, assembly GCF_039542865.1. Lineage (NCBI taxonomy): Bacteria > Pseudomonadati > Bacteroidota > Sphingobacteriia > Sphingobacteriales > Sphingobacteriaceae > Olivibacter > Olivibacter ginsenosidimutans. Next base: position 47,358 of record NZ_BAABIQ010000041.1, read on the forward strand.
AACCCTTAGTAGTTAATCCATCAGCAAACTTTACAACCTTAGGCAGCGAATTCCAACATATCCAGACAGACGAACGTGCTGCGCAGCAGGTGGATCAGATCATCGCCAAACTGCAACGCAAAAAGCGGTCGGCAGGTATCGACAACGAGAAGATCAAGTATTTTACCGGTGTAGGTTCCTTGGATGAATTCATCCATACTATACGCGAAAAACCCATTTCAGAACAGGTTAAGTTACTATCGGCCAGCAATGACCTTTGGAAATACCTGGACGAATTCAAGTCGGCTCCCGCAAGGCAGTTTTACTCCAACCATGAGGATGCGTTGCGGGAAGTAGTTGCCGGTTACGGTGCTTCTGATAAACCGGAAGACTATATTGAAGGTTTTAAACGGTTTATTGAAGAAAACCAGAATAACATCGCCGCCCTGAAACTGATTGCTACGGCTCCTACACAATTAAAGCGTAGCGACCTGAAAGAGTTATTAATCTTGCTCTGGATACAAAAGGTTATACCGTGCGTACACTACGCGAAGCATGGAAATCTACCAAAAAGCAAGATGTAGCGGCCGATATTATTGCCTATATTCGCACGCTGACATTAGGTTCGGAATTGGTTAGCAAGGAAGACCGCGTTAGGCAGGCTTTTCAAAAGCTCTACAGCGAACAAAACTGGACGGTTCCGCAAAAGAACCTGCTGGCGCGTATAGAAGCACAGATGATTGCAGAATCCGTGGTCACCGTCGACGATCTGGATAAAGAACCCTTTGTTTCCACTTACGGCGGTTTTAACCGGATCAATCAACGTTTTGACAACCATTTGCCGGACATCCTGCAAAAGATCAACAGTTATATGTACGGTGGCAACCAAACGGCATAATCACGATGAATAAAGTTTCCATTCGTTTTTTTGATGACCGCGAAGTACGTGCTATCTGGGACGATGAGCAAAATAAATGGTGGTTTTCGGTATTGGACATTGTGGCGGTACTGACCGATCAAGATGACTATACAAAAACCCGAAACTATTGGAAATACCTCAAGGCCAAGCTTAAAAAGGAAAACAGTGAAGTGGTTAGTGCCACTACCCAGTTGAAAATTCTTGCTCCGGACGGTAAAAAAAGGTTGACCGATATGTTAGACTATGATGGTATTATCGCATTGGGAAAAACCTTTCCTGCCACAAAAGCAAACCGGTTTATAATTAGTGGTAAGTGGTAAGAAGTATGAAGGAGAATAATATAAAAAATAAGAGTTTTGCATTTGCGGTTCGTGTGGTAAAATTGTATCAATACCTATCAGAAGAAAAACGAGAATTTATACTTTCTAAACAATTACTTAGAAGTGGAACTTCCGTTGGAGCTATGGTGAGAGAGGCAGAGCATGGGCAAAGCAAAGCGGATTTTATTCATAAATTTGCCATTGCTCAGAAAGAAATAAATGAAACGATCTATTGGTTGGAACTTCTAAAAGCGACAGATTATATTAATGAAAGTCAATTTAGTAGTTTGCATATTGAAGCGGTAGAATTAATGAAAATAATCACCGTCATCATTAAAAACACCAAAAAAAATCTAACCCTTAACAACTGATAACTAACAACTAAAAAAAGATGAGCGCAGAAGAAATTGCACAAAAACTTTGGAACCTCTGTAACGTCCTTCGTGATGACGGAGTAACCTATCACCAATACCTGAACGAACTGACTTATATCCTCTTTCTCAAACTTTCCGAAGTTAAAAACTTTGAGGAGGATATACCTGAAAAATACCGTTGGAGTAAATTTAAAGTAATTAAAGATAATAAAGAGCTATATGACACTTACCGGAATCTGTTAGCGAACATTTCGGCCGATTCAGAAAATGCAACGATCAAGGAGATTTATACCAATGCATCGAGCATGCTACGCAAACCGGTCAACTTACGTACGCTGGTGACAGCCATTGATAACATTGATTGGTTCGAAGATACAGAGAAAGATAAGATTGCAACAATCTACGAGGAATTACTGGAGAAAAACGCGAATGAAAAAAAATCCGGTGCCGGTCAATATTTTACACCTCGGCCTTTAATCAATGTGATGGTTGATTTAATTGTTCCAAAGATTGGTGAACGGTGGAACGACCCTGCAGCGGGTACATTTGGATTTATGATTGCTGCTGATCACTATTTGAGGCAAAAGACAGATGATTATTTTAAACTAAATGACAAAGATCGGGAGTTTCAAAAGTACGAAGCTTTTACGGGCTGTGAATTGGTGCAAGATGCTCATCGTTTAGCGCTGATGAATGCGAAACTGCATGGCATCGAATCATCGATTGCTATGACGGATACGCTAAGCCAGGACGGTGAAGCTTTTAAAAATTATGATGGTGTATTGGCGAACCCACCATTTGGCACTAAGAAAGGTGGTGAACGTCCTACGCGTACTGATCTCACTTTCCTAAGCTCCAACAAGCAGCTTAATTTCCTGCAACATATCTACCGATCACTGAAAAAAGACGGCAAGGCACGGGCCGGTGTCGTATTGCCCGACAATGTGTTGTTTGAAGATGGGGATGGTTTAAAGATCCGCCGTGACCTGATGGATAAATGTAACTTGCATACCATTCTGCGTTTACCTACTGGCATTTTCTATGCGGCGGGTGTGAAGACGAATGTACTGTTCTTTACCCGTGGAAAGACAGAAATTGGGAACACCAAAAATGTATGGGTATATGATATGCGGACCAATGCTCCTAATTTTGGGAAGCGTACCCCTTTCACCCGCGCAGCCTTTGCAGATTTTGTAAAAGCTTATACCGGAGGCACTTCCATTGATGATGTGAAAGATAATTGGCAGGGCGATATTGACGAAACTAAACGTGCTGAAATCGCTCAAGAAGACAAGCGCTGGCAATGTTTCTCGCGTGAGGCCATTGCTTCCAAAGGTGATTCACTGGACATTGGTTTAATTGCGGATAGTTCATTGAGCAATGGAGATGATTTGGGCGAGCCGATTGATATTGCCAAAGAAGCTATGGCAGAACTGCAAGCGATTAATAAAGAGTTAGAGGATTTGATAAAGGAGTTGGGCTTCGACTACGCTCAGCCCGACAAATAGCGTGTCACCCTAAGCGTAGTCGAAGGGTAGACACACAAACAACGATATGCTGAGCTTATAATAAGCACCGCAAACTAAGAACGAGAGGAGTATGAATAAGACATTGCCAAAGGGGTGGGTAACTTCAAAACTAAAACATCTCGGCCAATATTTGAATGGTAGGGCTTTTAAACCTACCGAATGGAAACCGGAAGGAATACCAATAGTTCGTATACAGAATTTAAATAATTTGAACGCACCATTTAATTACACCGATGAGACTTATGAGGAAAAATACTCAATAGAAAATGGTGATTTATTAATGGCGTGGTCTGCCTCGTTAGGCGTATACTTTTGGGAGAGGGGTTATGCTTGGTTAAATCAGCATATTTTTAAGGTATTATATAATGAAAAGATAGTAACTAAACGATTTTTATATTATTGTTTGTTGGTTTCTATTGATGATTTCTATGGAAAGACTCATGGAACTGGAATGGTGCACATTACCAAACCCATATTTGAAAACCACGAGGTATCCCTCCCCCCGCTCCCCGAACAAGAACGCATTGTCGCTAAGCTCGATAAGCTTTTTGCACAGCACGAGAAGATAAAAGCGGCACTTAACCGTATTCCACAATTGCTAAAAACCTTTCGCCAGCAGGTGTTAACGCAAGCGGTGACAGGGAAACTCACCGCACAATGGCGGGAAGGGAAAGATTTGGAGAAATGGAAAACGCCAACCCTTAAGGATGTTTGCTTTAATTTTAAATATGGATCGTCTTCAAAATCAGAAGAAGTAGGAAAAGTCGCTGTTTTAAGAATGGGTAACTTGCAAAATGGGAGGCTGGATCTAAGTGATTTAAAGTATTCGAACAGTAAAGCTGAAATAGAGAAATACACTCTCTTGCCGGGTGATGTGTTGTTTAATAGGACAAATAGCCCGGAGTTAGTAGGTAAAACTTCAATTTATAAAGGTGAAATTCCGGCAATTTATGCTGGCTATCTAATAAAGATTGAAAATAACAAATCTGTTCTTAACTCCGATTACTTAAACTTTTACATGAATACCCACCGAGTCAAAGTGTGGTGTAATGAAGTGAAAACAGATGGAGTAAGTCAATCGAACATAAATGCCCAAAAATTGGCAGGATTAGAAATTCCGTTACCTCCACTAGAGGAACAACAAGAAATCGTCCGCCGTGTTGAAAGCCTATTTGCAAAAGCTGATGCAATCGAAGCACGATACCTAACGCTAAAAGCAAAAATAGACAGCTTACCGCAATCCATTTTACACAAAGCCTTCAAAGGCGAACTGGTACCTCAACTCCCTACCGATGGCGATGCGAAAGATTTGTTAGCCGAGATTATGGCGTTGAAGAAGATCTCAAAGGGAGGTAGTAAAACCGATGAATTACCAAATGAAATAAAGATCAAATCATGAAAGAAGAAAAAAGTCTATTTAAAGAGTATAGTGGCAATAAAAAGGAGATCTATTCTTCTTTAATTGAAACTATCGCTGGAGTTATTCCAGTAGGATTAACTGTTAAACTGATAGAGGATCATCAGAGAACAACCTTATTTAATAAACTTAGTTGTTTTTATCAGAATACGAAGGATTTGCCACAAGCGAAACATCAATATGTTATTGAAAAGTTATCGGCTAGCAAAGATTTCAAAAGAAAGGCTGCAGAGCTGTTGCTGGAGTTGATTGATAAAACGGTCACAGATTCCAACATTGATTTGCTCTGTAATTTGTATAAAAATACAGCGGAAGACAAAATTTCCGAAACTGATTTTATCCGTCTTTCTATTGCTTTACAAAAATGTAGCTATACAGATTTAATTTCGCTGGTGGATTATCAAAATGATGATCTGAATTTCACAGGACGGTATGATGGGAGTGCAACTGATTCTCTTTATGCGGCTGGTTTAGTTTATCAACATGTGATTGGAAGCCCAATCCTTTATAAGGTCAACAACCTTGGAGCTGATATGTTGAGGTATGGAATTATCGGTTAAATTTTTACAAGATGAGCAATTCAATATTTTTCAAATCAGCAATTATCAGCTTGATCTGTGTTTTTGCGGCACTGATACTGTCAATCTTTGTATTCAAAGAAGCATATTACGCTCATTTTGATTTTACAGATGATGATAAGGTTAAGATTTCAACTACAATAAATGCTCTGTCCACACCAATTATATCCTTGATTTCTGTCATTCTATTATATATAACATTATCTAAGCAAATAGAATCAAACTACTTTCAAAAGAAATCCAAAAACCTTGATCTAGTCCTTGTAATGTATAACCAATTACAGGTTGAATATGAAAATTTCTCTTATACTAAAAAGGGAACATCAACGACTAGGGGAGTCACAACATCTTACGAAAATCATTTTAAAGGAGCAGATGCGCTACGAGAAAATCTAGCGAGCTTTAGGATAAAACCTGAGAAATTTGGACCATCGTATCAAAGTGATAAAATTATTCGCTTGGTTCATAGCTTCACCTTTTTGGAAAATATTATAACAACAATGGATTTAGAAGAAGAATCAAGGAATTTATTAAATCGAAATATGGAGAGCTTCTATAAAACGAGTTTCAGACCTGTATTTCTAAGTTTAGCATACCTGCTTCGAAGCAATACCAATTCTTATTCTAAGGAATTGATTGATTTTGTAACATCACAGGAAAGAAAACAAAAGCAAGATTTTGATATTAAAAGTTACAAAAAAGAGGGTGATTTATTCGGAGACTATTATAACTCATAAGTCGCATAAAAATATTCTAAACTTATTATTTCAGATGCAGCATGATATTTTTTTAGTGTCAAAGAAAGATAAATCGATTAAAATTATCGTCGACACTAAGTATAAGTTACGAGGTAATTTCAAGGGTGACAAGAAAAAAGGGATAACGCAAAGTGATCTGTACCAAATGACTTCTTATGCATTTCGAAGAGACTGTAGCAGTGTACTTCTCTTATATCCTAATCAGTCCGATATTTTGAGCGAACCGGATATCTTTCATATTTCGAATGCTCATCAATCCCAAGTTATTAAAGTCACAGCAGCAGAAATTCCGTTTTGGTCAAGGTTAGGCTATAAAAATATAGACCATACACTTTATGCCTCATTGGTGGCTTTATTAGCTAACCTATCGACTTCACAAACTCCAAGTACCTATTTCCAGCTTCAGTGATCTTATACCGCTGATTAGGGTGGGTTTGATTTTCAGGATATTCCAGTTGAAGCCATCCTATTTTAAGCAGTGGAGTTAGGTAACGGTTTTTATTCTTGGATTGTACACTAAGGCCTATTTGAGTAAGTAAATCTCTGCTAGAAACCCATTGTTTGGCAGTTTCTAAAATAGGGACAACTTTATCATGTACCGTTCTATTGATTATCTCTTGAACTTGGTTACTAACTTGGTTACTAGCTTGGTTACTCGGTAATTTGAAAAAAGCCACAACATCATCTAATTCTTTAAATAACAAATCATTAACTCCGACACCAGCTTGGTTACTAGCTTGGTCACTTTTATCTTGACGAGCAGGTAGAATAGTCAGGAAATGGGTGCTTTGACCATCGGTTTCAAAAATAGGATCAGGGGAACCGTTTTTATGCATAGTGCGGTATATGGTTGGAAAACCTGTACCTCGTCCTTCAGTAAGATCCAATTCTTTTAAAAAATCACCGATACGACGGTTCCGATAATCCCGGGCAACTATCCGCCTTTGGTGATTCAGTATTTGAACGTCCACGGGTGGAATCGGCCCCGGAAAACTTAATATTTCGATTTTATCCGGCCATACCTGTACTTCGATTGGATTCCCGATTTCATAACTTTTGTGATATATCGCATTAGACAACGCTTCTTCAACAGCTTCATAAGGAAAGTTATAAAAGCGGATGGCCTCCGCCTGATAAGAGACTTTGATTACATTTTCATGGATGACGGTCGCTTTCAGGAAAGCAAGACAATCACGCAATTGTATATGTAACGGCCCCTTAAAATAATGCTCGCTAAATGACCGTCCGCTATCGTCCCGATGGACAACCAGTTCAATCCAGGCACGGGAAAAGAATTTTTCGGGTGTACGATTGAAAAATAATAAGCCGACGTTAACGGGATAAAGATCTTCATCAGCTCCCTTGACAATATACATGCTCCTGGACAATTCGGCTAGGGACATTTTTTGACTTTCCTCATAAAGGCTACTTTTTATTTCCTGCAAAAAAGCCTGGATCAATCCCAAATCAAAATCATTTATGGTAGCCTGTCGGTTAATACGATCATCAAAAGGAATGCGTGCCGTCAGCTCGATTAAGCGTTGCAGGTTTTCACCTTTAGCGATAATACTTCTTGAGCCATAACGGATATAGGAATAGCGTTGAGCACCCTTGCCCTGTGTGCTTGGAGCTGTGTAAGGACGATGATCACCAGCGGGACACCATAGCACGAGTATGTGCCGTCCGTTTAATACATATGGCTGCGCGGAAAATAGTTTGGTTGAAGCTGGTTGGCGAGCGATAAAACTTCACCCTGGATGCCATCTATTCGTTGCGGATCAATTCCTTCTGCAGGAAAAACAGCTTGCCCGTTTTGTTCAGCAATACCAATAATGATATATCCACCGCCCCAATTATTGAGATCATTGGCAAAAGCACAGATCGTATGAATTACCTCTTCCGGATTCCACCCACGTTTAAATTCCAAACGTTCCCATTCCACCACTTGTCCATGTAAAAGATCTTCAATATTAACGGGTAAAGCCATCTGTTCTACAATACGGTGTTAGGAAAATTAATTTGATTAAACGAAGATAAGAAAGAAAATACAAACCCCAATCCCTCCGAGCAATTTATGCCTACCATTAGTCTGGACGAAGATTAAGATTAAAACCAGCTGATTCTGATATCCGTTACGTTTACCTTTTATGGTACGATAAGACCCAATTTTTAGGTCTTATCGTACCATAAAAGGTAACAAGATTAGGCAATGAGCACCAATTTTGAACTAGCCTTCAGGTTTAGAACCTTTTTTCGTCCAAAGGTATTTAATTTCACATAGCGGGGTTTACCATTGGCTCACGGGTGCTTACTCCAACTTATTGCTCACTACTTTTACTATATAAGTAACAACTTTTTGTCCCAAAGCAATCACCATAAACGCGAAGGTAGTTACCCCCAGCTAAAAAGTAATTGGCAAAGCGCTAAAAGCGAACACCGCGATCGCTGAAGTAATTACCTTTAAGGTGAAAGTAAATAACTGAGGTATAGAAGTGGTTACGTTGTATATAAAAGTAACCACCTTTAGGATAAAAGTAATCACATCCATCATATATGTAATTACCTACGCAACAAAGGTAATGGTCTTTTTTTTAAAGGTAATCACTTTTAACGCAATGGTGTCCACCTTTGATACCATAGTAATCACCATGCCATTAAAAGCAGTTACTTTATTCTTGAAGGTAAACACCTTTAAGTTGAAGGTAACTGGAGTCAGATTTAAGGTAACAACCGACAAGTCTATAGTAACCACCATCAACCTCAACATAACCGGGAAAATCGGAAATTTATCGTCCCATTTAGTTAGGTAAATATGGTATGCCATTTTTACGCGTTATCGAGAAAATCTGTAAGACACTATGCTAGCAATCAAATGTTGATTTTCTGTCAACCTACGAATTGAACTTTACGGATAATTCCTATTTTTCAAAATTCTTTAAAAAATATGAGGGCGTGACGCCCGAGGAGTTTAGAAGAAATATCCTTTTGTGAACGTCAATAACAGACAAGTTATTGGACTTCACAACGCATGGTTGTGAGTAGTTTTTTAAAGCCGGCCTTCTCATATGCCTTTATAGCCGAACTGTTTTCCGCATATACTTCCAATCGGATTTCTTTTGTCCCTTTTGACACTGCCCAATGTTTAAGTTCGCCAATCAATTGTTGATTTAGTCCTCTTCCTCTGTATGCGGGTCTAACAAACATAAAGCCCAAATGTGCATAGGTTTGATGCCTTAAATAAGGTTTTGCCGGCTTGATTTGGGCATAACCACATCCTACAATATGGTCTTCTTCTTCCAGTACTAAAACCGCTGCATCATCGCTTTCGATGAGTTCTTTAATAGGATAATAGTGGATAACTCCTTCCTTTAGCGTTTCATCAAAAGGACGTTCCGCTTCAACCAATTCTTGTAGCAATTGTTCAAGTATGGGTAGGTCGCCCAGTGAGGCTTTTCTTAATAAGATATGTTTCATAGTTTTATCCCGCATTACGCTTTAAGCAATAAGCATTTGCCAATTTTATAGTTTTGTAGGCGATGCAAAATAGCTTAAAAAGCATGCGGCTTATTGCCTATAGCTGATTTGAGGTTATTTGCTTTTCAAACTTAGCTAAAATAATGGAACTTACGGGAAAGTATGATTTTTGACAAGAAAGTGCAGGACAGTTTATTGGTCAAATTTGATTTTCTTTATACTTGCTTGCTTTTTCTTTTGTCTATGCGTGTAACAATATAGGCAACGGAATAGATATACTTAACTAATCTTTTGATGAAACTTTCTTTTACGTGTTCCCTAATAGTGTTATTGTTATCGTTAACTTCGAGTGCTCCTATCGATAACAAGTGGAAAAATGAGGCGATCAATGAACAGACCTTTTTACATCCAGATCGACATTATTATCCAGAAACGTGGTTTCATTTTATTGGAGGTAATGTATCAAAGGAGGGTATTACAGCCGATTTAGAAGCCATCGCAGCGGCTAAGATATCGGGTATTCAGCTTTTTCATGGACAATTCGGCGGCCCATGGCCGGGTGTATCGCCACAAATTGCATGTTTGAGTGATTCCTGGGACGATTTAATCGCATGGACAGCAAGTGAATGTAAGCGGTTAAACCTGCAATTCACGATGCAGAATTGCCCCGGATGGTCGTATGCAGGAGGACCATGGATTGAACCCTCAAATGCCATGCGTCACCTCGTTCAGTCGCGTACCGATGTGGTTGGTGGAAAGGCAATTCATACACGCCTCGAAAAACCCCAGCCCTCAAATGAAGACTGGCGAGACTATCAAGATTTATTTGTACTAGCTTTCCCAACGCCTGAGGGAGATACTGGCAAACCACTTGTTCCGATTGCGGTAAAGTCAAGCCTACAAGATGCCAATTGGTTGGCCTGTATAACCGGACAGAAGCAAATCAAGATTGCTCCGTCTCCAAATCAGCCTATTCATATCGATGTCGACTTCGGAAAAGAGACATTGGTCCGTACAGTGGAGCTTCCTTCTATCAATTCTTTTTCCCATGGCTGGGTGTACCGGCCGGGAATTACGGTTACGGTATATGCTGATCTTGCAGGTAAACTAACAAAAATCGCTTATTTAGATTTGCCACAGGCGAATTGGGAGGATGATCAACCCATTACAATTGCCTGTAAAGAGACAACAGCCAGAAAATATAGAATTGATATCAGCAATAAGCATGATATGGTTTTATCCTACATCAACTTTTATTCGGGTGCACACCAGCAAAACTGGGAGTCTGAAGCTGGCTGGACATTACGCAGCATTGTGCGGGAAAAATATCCCGAACAATCCAAAAAATCTTGGGTAGCCGAAAATAACGTGATGAATATCACCGACAAGCTTGGAAAAGATGGAGTGCTAACGTGGAATGCACCGAAAGGCAATTGGACGGTTTTACGCATTGGCCACGTCAATTCGGGCATGAAAAATGGTCCGGCACCTGCCGAAGCTACAGGCTGGGAAAGCAATAAACTCGATGTTGCTGGCGTGCGCGCTAATTTTGATGGCTACATCGGTCGATTGCTAAATAAGGATCATGTGTTGGATAAGCATGCGTTAAATGGTATTCTGTTGGATAGTTGGGAGTGTAGAACGCAGACGTGGACAGCTGGTCTGGATAAGATTTTTGATGAAAAACAAGGATATGCTCTTTTGTCAAAAATGCCAGCACTTTTTGGTTATGTTGTCGATCAACCGGAAACAACGGCGAAGTTCCTGCGGGATTGGCGTGTCACGCTCAATGATTTGTTGGTGAAGAATTTTTTTGGCGAAATGGGCGATATCGCACACCGAAATGGACTTAAGGTTTCCTTTGAAACCGCCTCTGGTGATGTCTTTCCGGGTGATATTCTGGAATATTTTAAATACGCTGATGTTCCGATGTGCGAGTTCTGGCAGCCGAGTGATGATTCTTATGTAGGCAGTATGGATTTCAAACCGATAAAGCCAACCGTTTCTGCAGCGCGGGTTTATGGGAAGAAAAGGGTAGCAGCAGAATCATTTACTTCTTTTGCCTTGACATGGGATGAACAGCCACGGTTTCTGAAAACCTTTGCAGATCGGGCCTTGGCCAATGGGGTAAGCCATTTGGTATTCCATACCTATACGCATAATCCAAGAACGGATTTTTTACCACCTGGTAGCTCATTTGGTAGTGGTATTGGTACACCTTTTTTACGCCTACAAACGTGGTGGCCATATATGTCTTCTTTTACGGATTATCTTGCCCGCTGTGGTTATATGTTGGAAAGCGGTAGGCCGGTATCGGATGTGCTGCTTTATTTGGGTGATGAACAGAATCATAAACCTAGTCAATTGTTACCCTTTCCTAAAGGTTATACCTATGATTATGCTAACGCCGATGTATTGCTGAATCGGCTTTCTGTCGAAAATGGCCGTATCGTAACACCGGAAGGAATCGCTTATCGCATGCTTTGGCTGTACGATTGTGAACGCATGCTGCCGGAAACCTTAGAGAAAATTTATTCCATGGTAGAACAAGGAGCTATTGTGCTTGGAAATGCCCCCACAACCATCGCAACCTTACGCGGAGGAAAAGACGCTGAAGATAGGTTTCAAAAGGCGGTCCGTAATCTTTGGGGTGCAAATAAGGAATCTGTTCGTAGCATTGGTAAAGGTAAGGTTTATCGGACGGCCGTAAAAGATGCATTGGATGGAGAAAGCATTAAGCCCGACTTCATGACCAGCGATACGACCCTTCAATGGCTGCATCGTCAGACTGCTGATGCGGATATCTATTTTTTATCCACCGCAAACCATCAAGCATTCAACGGAACGGTTTCTTTTCGAAGTGAAGGATATGCCGAAATTTGGGATCCAATAACGGGAGAGGTGACCAATAAAAGCAACGATAAACTATCATCGAGTACACCTATTTCATTTCATATTCCGCAAGGGGGGGCGCAATTTGTCGTCTTTAGAAAGCAATACCAACAACGAAAACATACGCTCGAACAACAGACCAATGAAAAGCGGTTGAATACGCCTTGGGAAGTGCGTTTTTCCAAAGGGTGGGGGATTGAACATCCGATTAAATTGGATCGTCTAATCCCATGGAAAGATATGAAGCTTAGTCAGGCAGGTAAAAGTTTCTCCGGATCGGCCACCTATAAGACAACATTTACATTGGATCAAGAAAAGGGGAACAGCTACGTGCTAGACCTAGGCGATGTTGAAGTAATTGCATCCGTTAAATTAAATGGAAAACAGGTAGGCACTCGATGGACCTATCCTTATCAGGTTGATATTTCGGATTACCTACAACCAGGCAATAACGAATTGGAGGTTACGGTAGCCAGTACTTGGTTTAACCGTTTGGTTTATGACGCCGGCCTCCCGGAAGAGCAGCGGAAGACCTGGACGATTAATGGTCCGGATAAAGATGCTCCTTTGAAGGCTTATGGTATGCTTGGGCCAGTGGTTATCCGATCTTTTAATTAAAAATATGCCATTAAAAGCCCTGTACCATAAGGGATTTATGGCGAAACGGTGCGAAGTCCTGAAATAGAGTTGATTTTTCGGCAAATCAAGGATAATATGAGTACTTTTGAAAACAAGCACATAAACGGTAAATAAAACGAATGGATAGCACATATGGTTAAAAGTACTTGCTATTGGTCTTCAAAAAGATCGCCTCCAAAATTTACATATTGCAATGGGATGCACTGGCATTCATGTAAATTTTGAAGCGAGAGCTTTTTTGTTACTTTTTTCGCGGAGAAAAAAGTAAAATTAAAAATTCATTTAAGCATAACACCTGATCTCAAATATTTTTGCCAACGGGTCGCCATGTGTTTTTAACACCGTTATACGTAGACGATCTGCCTTAAAAGGCGTTAGCTGGTGTACCACCTTTCGTTGGTAATTGCCTGCTATTTTCTGCTCAAAAACGCGATTTTTCTTAGAAAAACCTTCAATGAGATAATCGGAAACGGTTTCGGTTTGCGGGCCTCTGACTTGGCCTTTTAAAACCGATTTTTGTCCGGATATTCTTAGGAATCGATGCAGTCCGGTATCGAAGGTAAATTCGATAGTCCGAATATCCTGAGGGGTTTTCCACGCTAATTCAATCCAGGCGCCATCGCTCCCCATTGTACCACGCCACTGGTGCGTGTTCCCATCTTGTACATCCCGATTGATGCCATCAATCACTTGTGAGGCTTTTCCGTCGTCGGTCTCAGCGGAGGCTTTTATACGTGCTTTTAATGCCAGATCCAAGGGGTCGGTGTTTTTTACACCGAGCATGGCTTGATCTTGGCGTAACAATAGCTGCTGATATTCCTGCAATTTCGCCGGATCCTTGGCCAGCTTAGCAGGCGTCAATCCATTTTTGTTGCAGAAGGCTACTGCGGTACCAATGGCTTGTCCCATTGTTGCACAGGTGGCCATCACACGGGTAGACGATAGCGCAACGTGTGTGGTGGATATATTCCGTCCGGCCATGACCAGATTATCAAAACTTTTACTATAAAGCGAACGAAGCGGGATAGAATAAGGCCCTTTTAAAGGGATAGACCGAAAAGGGTCGAGCGATGTATCATCCATACCGGCCGGTAAATGATCGTCTAAAGGCCATCCACCATAGGCAACCCGGTCTTCAAAGAGCTTTGGAGCTTGTACATCACGTTGTGTTATAATATAATCGCCGGTTATTCTTCTACTTTCCCGCTTGCCAGGAATAGCGCCGAACCAAGATAACGCCCAGTTAGCCGATTGCGGATGATTTCCAGAGTTTTTGATATAATCCCAGATACCAAAAATAACCGCCATCAGGTCATGCCTGATCTTCTGTCCATCGTGCACAATATCTTCCAGTCCGCCTAACTCTATCCACCAATAACCATATTCAAAAGAATGGATTTTTCGGTACTGGAAATCTTTATATGTATACTTTCTAGCCCAACTTGGTGCTTCAAAAGGCATCGGTTTATCGTGCTCGTCAGCCATGAAAAGTAAACTATTTCCCATGGTAATATCATCCGGTTTAGCTAAGCCCAAGGTTTCGCCAAAGGCGTCTTTAGACTCTCTGCCACGCATGAATTCGGCTCCCGCAAGAGCCGCAAGCGTACCATCGCCGGTACAATCGGCAAAATAGGTAGCGGATACTTCATAAACCTCCTCCGTTTGTGAACAGTAGGCTTCAATAGCCGTTATGCGATGTCCGTCGGTGCTTACGCCGTGCAGCATGGTATCGAATAATAGGGTGATATTTGGATTACTTACAATTTTGTCGTACAGAACATAATCCAACATTTCATACGACTTTTGCTGGTTGATGACCGCTTCTGTCAGCATGAGTTCTTCCAAAATGCCTGTTTCGCGCCAGACCTGTTTTAACGCACTTGCGCCTGAAATATGCATGCGTATCTCAGAACTGGCATTGCCTCCCAAACGAGACCGGTTTTGAATAAGCACGACTTTAGATCCATTTCTCGCGGCGGCTAAGGCAGCACATACGCCGGCCATCCCTCCACCGGCAACGAGAAAATCTGTTGTTATTTTTTTGCGTGCAAAAACCTGCTCATCTAGGGTGCTTTCACTGTAGTGCGAAGCGCTGTCCTCGCTGAAGCCGGAAACGGGATTGAGGAGCAGGGCGCCGGAACTTAATCCTATTGTTTTTAAAAAGTTACGCCTGTTATTTTTCATAATCGTTGTCATGTATAGGACTTATTTTTTAATTTCATCTAATTATTTGTCTTAATTATTGCCCTGTGTGTCAATATGATTTACCTCTTAGTTACGGTTGTTTAAAATTTCCTTGATCAATTTTTGCTGTACATCGGAAGGCTTGGTCTCTTGCAAATAGTGTTGCAATAAGCTACTCCCTTTTGTATCGACTGGAGTATTTGTTAGTTTCGTTAAGATGGCTGTTTGTACCGGAAGGGAAACTTCGGGTAAAAAACCGACGAACTGATTGTATAGCTTAGGATCTTGCCAGGTTTTCTGTGGTAATTTATCCAATGCAAAGTGAGGTACATATTCATCTTTACTCCGATGAATCAATTCGATTAGCAATCGCTGAAACGTGATGGCCTGTTGTTCCGTAAGGTGCGCGATCATAAAGCGTTGATAGGCGCTATTATCAGATGTTAATAGCTGCCGAATCAATGTATCGGATAACATGGATGCTGTATGTGCCAATAATCGATGCCGGATGCTTCCGTTTACGAAATGCCATAAGGTATAAACGGTATAAAGCGCTCCGGGCACACTAGCATCTTTAAAATTGGTGTTGGTTGCACCCGTTACCCCATCAAGGGTCTTTGAGCTGCGGGTGATGTTAGGATCAATAAGATCTTCCACATAATAATCCCGTAATAATGAACTGGTATCCGCAAGGATAGTATGCAACATCCGATGGTCTTTGGGGCTAAACGGTTCATGATCAAATTTCGTTAAACCCTGACCTTCTGGTGTTTGATACGTGTAGAAATTTCCCAATAGACCCCAATATAGCTGAATATTAACGGGCTTGCATAGGCCATCAGAACATACTCCCGTAGACAAAAAAGCGGTGTAAAGCTGTGGTTCATCCTTTGTGTTTTTCAGCAAAGAAATGCTCACCCGTACCGAATCATTGGCATCAAAATCAAATAGCTTTTCGCTTTTGTAGGTGCTGATTACCTGATCTATAGGTTGCTGTTGCTGGGCGGATACGTTTGCCATCAGGAGTTCTAAAACAACTACCCACCATAAGGGTAGGAACATATGGTATATATGTCCTGCCTTATGGTGGTATGTGTTTTTACGACCGGTCATATCAGTATCCTGGATTCTGGGTTAATTCGGGTATAATATTGATTTCACGCTGTGGTATAGGCCAAAGGTAATTCTTTTCTTTCCTAAACTGATTAACACTAATAATTTGAAATATAGTAGATTCGTTAGGATAAATCGGATGCCCATATGGATCAATATCCGGGGTAATGGGATCAAACCAATGCGCCTTTTGTCTTCTTCCCAACACATTGCCTGGCATTACATGTTCGGCAATATGCCATCTTCTGATATCAAATAACCGAAAACCTTCCAAAGCAAGTTCAACCGTTCGTTCATAACGCACTGTATTTCGCATCTCTTCCTGACCGGCAAGGGAAACAGGAGGCATGCCTACGCGTTGTCTTACTTGATTGATGGCGTCCACCACGCTTTGATCGATTTCATTACGTTCTATCTTCGCTTCGGCATAGGTTAACAGCACCTCCGCATAGCGTATCATCATCACCGGCAGACTAGATTGGGTAATGTTTTCAGGTAAATCAGCCTCATCCATGTATTTATTCCAGAGGTATCCAGTAAAGGTAGCATAGGCGTTGGTAACTTCTACATTGTTTACACGGGTAATGCCATTTGCTGTTTGTTTAAAGGTTTTGGTACTGTCTGGATGGGTTTGAAACCACAAACCGTTAATCCATTCGCCGGGAATAACGATGGATTGATCTAGTCGCGGATCACGGTGTTCGAATGGTTTTAAAGGATTGTATAAAGGGGATTCATCAATGGGTTTTCCATCGGTGCAACGGTACATATCGACCAGCGTTTGCGTGGGAACCAAGGCAGAGTAACCTGCTGCTTCGCGATTGGCTAGGTAGCGTGGTACCTGGGTAACAAATACATCAATATTATAATGTTGAGATAGGATAGATTCCTTGGAGTCGGCCCCTTTGTATTGAAACAGATCCTGGTAGGAAGGATACAACTCGTAAACGCCGAGGTCCATTACGGCTTTAGCCGCTTCTGCTGCTGTTTGAAAGTCATCTAGCCACAAAGCAGCACGGGCTTTTAAGGCTAATGCTGCTCCTTTAGTTACTTTCCCTGTTTCCGTACTTGGGCGTGTGGTCGGTAAATTTTCAGCAGCGAAATCCAAGTCTTCATAAATATGTTGCAACACTTCAGCCTTAGGGGTTCTGGGAAGATGAGCATTGGATAGTTCTAAAATATGATCTACCCAAGGTACATCGCCATATAAACCGATCAGATAGGTATAAAAATACGCTCTTAAAAAACGAGCTTGGGCTTGGGCATCTGCATAGTATTCCGGAGATACGACGTCTACAGCCCTTTCCATATTGTCCAATATATTGTTGGCCTTGGCAATGGCGGTAAACATGTGTGTCCAAACCTCATAGAAGAGATCCGTCTCTGTCGTATATTGCCCGCCTTGAGCGGTCAGCATACTTCCAAAGTCTCCTCTAGACCAGGCAATATCGGTTGAAGCATCTAACCACAAGATGTAGGGAACTCTCTGGGAATGCCAATAAAACGATCGGTAGGCACCAGTCAAGGCAATATCAATTTCCGTTTGGTTGGAGAAGAAGGTTTCGCTTGATGGGCTATCTAAAGGGTTTTTAGTCAGTAAATCCTTTTCACATGAACTAAAGGTACATGCAAAAGCAATTAAGGCGATGATATGGTATTTTAATTTCATTTTCTTGAGCATAACTTATAAAACTAGATTCAGACCAAAGGTGTAGGTTTTGGCAATGGGATAAACGGTAGCGTTTCCGTTGGGGCGCTCCGGGTCCCATCCCTCGGGCATATGGTGCTTGGTCCATAAATTATCTCCGGTAGCATAAATACGCACCGATTGAAAAGGGAGATGACTCATCCAAGAAGTCGGTAACGTATAACCAATTTGGAGATTTTTTAATCGTAAATAAGCTGCATTGTAGACCCAAAAGCTGGAATTTTCATAGTTGTTATGGGTACGTTCTGCGGTTAGCCGTGGGTATTTTGCATCCGGGTTATCGGGTGTCCAAGCATCCAGTTGCCAGGTTTTGATTTTTCCAGCATTATAGAATGCCCAAGCTGCATCTTGCGTTAACAGTACATCTGCTTTTCCGACGCCTTGAATGAAGAAACTCAAATCAAAGCCTTTATATTTTGCATTGAAATTCAATCCATAGGTATACCGTGGTATGGTACTGCCGATAGGCACCCGATCGTCTGAACCGATTTTTCCATCACCATTTACATCCTCGTATTTAATATCGCCTGGGGTATAGATTCCAATTTGTTCGGGAGAATGATCGATTTCTTCCTGCGATTGGAAGAGACCGAGGGCGCGATAACCGTATAAGGCATCAATAGGTAAGCCTTCTTGGTTGATGGTATAGCCGTTAATGATCGGACTGGCTCCTTTGAGATCGATGACCTCATTGTGTACGTCTGAAAGGTTGAGTCCTACTCGATAACTGAAATCGTTAATGGTTTGGTTGTAGTTGAGGGAAAAATCCCAACCTTTGTTGCGTACTTTACCGGCATTTTGGTAAGGTGCACTTTGCCCAATAAGTGCAGGTACCGGCAATGTTAAGAGGATATCATTGGTGTTCCGGATATAGTAATCAACAGACAGGTCGAGCCGATTCCATAAGCCGATATCTACACCCACATCGGTAGAGGTGGTGGACTCCCAAGTAATCTCGGTATTGGCCATATCCAATTGCGTACCGCCGGTTGCCGGTTGGTTACCAAAAACGTAATTCTGGCCAAGTTCAATAACAGAAGCAAAAGGGTAATTACCGATAAGCTGGTTCCCTAGCTGCCCCCATGAAGCGCGGAGTTTTAGCTCAGAAAGCCATTGTTGGTCTTGTAAAAAAGATTCTTCCGAAATACGCCATCCGGCAGAAAAACTCGTAAAAGTACCCCATTTATAACCTTCATAAAAGCGGGAAGATCCATCCAGCCGTATATTGGCTTCGAAGAGGTATTTGCCTTTGTAATCATAGTTTAACCGACCGAAAAAGGAACGTAAAGCCCATTCCGAAGCAGAACCGGAATTGGTCATGAATTCAATGGAACCTGCGTCTAATTGGGGGTACTCCGGAAAAGGGAAGCCTTCCCGTTTTGCAGTCATATTATCAACAGAATAGTCTATCTGCTCATAACCGGCCAGGAATTTGAAATGATGATCCTGAAAGTCTCTTGAATATCGGCCCAACATCCGTAAGGTATTTTCCCAGGACTTGGATTGACTTTGATTGAGTGAAGTTCTGGTTGGTACGGTAAAGGCTGGGGTTTCACTGTCAAATTCATACGTATCCATTGCCTTGGTGAAACGTTTTCCGTTCTCCAGGTTAAAATCCGGCGTATAGCTCAGTTCTAAGTCCATCCCTTTAATAGGTTGGTAATTGACTTGGAAAGTTGACCGGAAATTATCGTAGGTGTTCTCACCAGTACCACCTTCCCTGACTTGCGCCAAGGGGTTATAACCATTTAAAGCAGCACCATAGCGGCCATCGGAGTATTGTGCCGCATAGATGGGCGCTGTACGGTTTACGCCAATAATAATATCATCGATATTGGCAGGTGTCGTGATAGGAGAGTGCCTGGCACTTAGTAAGATTGTTGCCTGTAAATTATCCAGCACGTTCATTTTGGCGTTTAAGCGTAAGGAATAGCGTTTGGAACCATAGTTAGGGATAACTCCTTTTTGATCTTGAAAGCCAAAGGAGCTGTGCACATTTACTTTTTTGCCACCGTTTATAGCGAGGTAATGGTTTTGTACAGCACCCGAACCGCTATAAACCTCTTTCTGCCAATCGGTATTAGGATAGTGATCCGGATCCTGCTGATAATTTGCTAAATATTCTTGTAAGTATTCGTCACTATAAAGTGGTGTTTTGCCCATATTGGCATAAGCCTCGTTTAATTTAGTCATGTAGGTATAACCATTCGCATAGTCGGGCAATGCGGTAAAGCGCTGCCAGCCAATATAGTTGTTGTAGCTTACACTTAACTGCTCGCCTTTTCCGGTTTTGGTGGTGACGAGTATCACACCATTGGCCGCTCTGGAACCGTATATGGAAGCCGATGCAGCATCTTTTAAAACCGATACGGATTCAATATCATTGGGATCAATACCATCAATGTTTCCCTCTACGCCATCAATTAAGACCAATGGATTGGATTTCGCTGAATTGTTTTCCATGGTCATTGTCCCAACACCACGGATGCGTAAGGCTCCACCGTCGGATCCCGGTTGGCCAGACCGTTGGGTAACCGTTAGGCCGGGGGCTAAACCTTGTAATGCCGATGAGGCGCGCATAACTGGTCTCTTGATCATATCTTCACTGGATATGGTCGCAATGGCTCCCGTCAGGTTTTCTTTCTTCTGCGTACCATAACCGACCACCACCACATCCTCCAGCGATACGAGCTCTTCTTCAAGGATGACGTCTGTAGGAAAAGAAGAAGCGCTGATTTCTTTTTTTAGATAGCCGAGCAAACGAAACTCGATGCTTGATGAGCTGCTTTGTACACTTAGTGTAAAGGTACCATCGTCGTTGGTTATGCTGCGGTGTGTTGTTCCTTTTTCGGTAACGGTTACACCAGAAAGTGGCTCTTTATCTTTATTACTTACTTTTCCCTTGATGTTTAGCTGCTGGCCGATCAAATCGGTACCTTCGTTAGCCTTCTTAGCCTTAATAACGACCGTTTTATCGACGATGGCGAACTCGAAGGGTTGATCTTTTAAAACGGATTTTAGCGCGTCTTGCACAGGGGCATTTTGGATGTTTACAGAGGCGCTCGCTTCCTTAATGGATTTGATTTTATAAAAAAAATGATAACCACTCTGTTTTTCGATCTGTGAAAAGATGTCTTCAAGAGGGGCATATTCTGCTCGGATGGTGATTTGTGACAGAACCTTTGTAGAAGCGTTTAAAGAAAAGATGACAATCAGTAAAATGGTCAGTTTCATCCGGATGAATATGTTGAAATGCTGCCCTTTATAGACATGCCTGTAGCGTTTATGAATTAAATCCATACATTTGTTTACGTTTAAGTGAATGATTAGGTGCTTAAAGATCTGCTGCTTAAACATTGTCCGGGAGTGTTGGTAGCACTTCCGGAATTTTTATACAGTCTTTTTGTCTGTTAACTGGTGTCCATTTTTGTCGGTTTTGCTGATGAATTATTAATATTAGAATTGGCCATATTATTAAGGCATGACAATCAATTGTTTTCCTTCTATCCTAAAGTTTACGTCACCCAGCCTCAGTATTTTTAGTACATCCGAAAAATCTGCACTGCGTTCTATTTTGCCACGGAAAGCTTCGTTTTTAACCCCCGCTTCATAGATGACTTCTACATTATACCATCTCGACAATTGGCGCATAAGGGTATGGAGATCCGTGTCATCAAAAACAAATAACCCATCTTTCCAAGCTAAAACGTTCGATGTTTCTACCTTGACGACGTCTAAGCTATTGGATACCGGATTTATAATGCCTTGTTCTCCTGGTTTTAGCAGCACCTCCCTGTTTTTGTAGCCTAATTTTATGGATCCAGAAGCCAATGTAGCTTTGGTTTTACCCTCATCGGGATAGGCCATAATGTTAAAACTCGTTCCTAATACGTTTATGGTTAGTCCGTTAACCAATACTTGAAAAGGACGGTTTTTATCCTCGGCAACTTCAAAGTATGCCTCACCGGTTATTGCTACTTGACGCTCGTGTGCCGTAAAAGATAGGGGGATTTTGATCGACGATAATGCATTAAGCCAAACCTTGGTGCCATCCGCTAAGGTTACTTGATATTGTCCGCCTTTAGGGGTGCGTATCCAGTTAAATTGGTTGTTATTGGGTGCAGCTTTATCTTCTGTAAGCGAATAGCGCAATTGTCCGTCTGCCGTTTTGGCTATTTTAACTCCAGCTTGTTTATGCAATTCTCCTTTCGTTGCTTCATTTAACGCGATAACAGAACCATCTGCCAGCATTAGGGTGGCACGATTGCCTCCAGGTTTAATTTGTTGATTAGCGGTGGGTTTCGTTTCTGCTATTTGCTCAGTAGTTGCGTACGGAGTATATAGGTATAGGCCAACGATTGCGGTGATCAGTAAGGCAATTGCGGCAGCAACTTTTATCATAACCGGTCGGCCAAAACGTGGCTTTTGTTGTTTTGGTAATTTTTCCCATACTGCTGCACGCTGTCTTCGCAGTTCGAGTGCTGTTATGGATGGTAGCTGCTCGTGATGATATTGTAGATACCACGTTTCCAGTAGCGCAATTTCATCTTCGGAACACTCACCGGCAATATACTTTTTCAGTAAGTTTTTAACTTCTTGTTGTTGCATGAGTTAGCGGGTGGCTAAGCCTTTTATCTATACAACAATCCTAAGATGAGGAACAGGTAGATCAATATGAAAAAAAATGAAAATAATATTTTGCTTAATCGGACACGTAATAACTTTAAGGCATTGCTTACCTGCTTCGCAACGGTCTGTTTGCTAATGTTCAGTTGTTCTGCAATTTCCAGATGGGATAAATGAGCTTGTCTGCTGAGTACAAATATTTCGCGCATTTTGGAAGGAAGTTCAGCAATCTCCCGGTCAATCAGGTGTGCCAATTCGCGTTCGCGAGTAGTTTTATCGGCAAGCTCTGGATTTTCGTTGATGAAATGTTGTAAGGCTTCTACGGATTTATTTTTAACTTGCTGTCGACTCATGACGTTGAAGATACGATTTCGAACAGCAACATATAAATAGGGGCCTAATTGTACAGTAGTATCTAAACGGTGCCGATTAAGCCATAAATTGGTAAAGATATCCTGTAAAATATCGTTGATATCGTCGAAGTCTACTGCTTTTTTTAGCGCGTGTTTTTGCAAAAGCTCACTATAACGATTGTAAATTTCGGTGTAGGCACCGTGGTCATCTTGCTGCAGCAGAAGTACCAATTCATCATCGCTATAGGTTTCATATCCATACACGGCATTCATCTGGATTTTTAGCAAAAGTAGAACTTTAAGGTTAACCTAATGTTAAGGATGCATGAGCTTTCATGGTCCATAAACGTGTCATTGGATTTTATTGGTTTTACAATGCTACTAATAAAATTTGTTTTTGCAAAAAATCTTATTCACCATTGTCCGCTTTTCTAAATTGTTTATAAGATGTTTTTATATAGTCGTAGAGTTCATATGTAGACCATTTTCTCAGCTCCGTAAGTGTTGGTGTATACGCTGTTTTGAATTTTTCTATTTCTTCGTCGCTGATGCTGGGAATCACTTGCTTGATGACAGTGGTATTAAATCGTGCTTCTACTTCATCAAGTTCCAGTTGTTGATCGACAAATCGATTGAAACGCCTCACTTTTTTGCCGTCTTTGCTGAGTAATTCGCGAAAAAAGGTAATCGGGCTACCGTCGAAAGGCGACAATAGGGTAATCGGCGGTCTTCCGTTAAAATAGATACTGTTATGTTTGCTGTATGCTGCTGCTGTTGCCTTAAGGTCTGTTTTTTTATTCCGTTGTGCCGCTATGGCAACTTCGTCCAACAGAATGGTGCTGTCGAGATAGACGGTTAGATGCGCATAACTCTTGATCACGATAAGCCTTTTTGGTAGCCCTTTGCTGTAAAATTCCAATGAATCGCCAATATGTCCGTTGATACTAAAATTACCTAGGTTGTCTGCATGGGTTGAATGTTGTTTGTTGAGGTTTGTTATACGCACAGCGCTCGATTTGCTTACTGCTGGTGTAGCCGGTTGTTCCAGAACGACCGTTCCTGTAAGTATTTGCGAAGTTTGTCCGTAGCCATTATTTGTCCCAAAAAGCACAATGAACAATAGCAGTATAAGCGCATAACGAATCATGATCGAAAATAAGCATAAGCAGGCTTATAACCAGTTATTTAACATTATTTAACGGCCTATATGAAAAGTCGAATGCACTGCCTTATTTGGGATATTGCTTATCCCCTGGTAGGTACCATTTTATCTATTGAATATGAATAAATATTAACATGACTTCTATTAAATTTTAGTATTTATAATCAATTATTAGTCTTTCCATTATCTTTTTATCGTGTTAAAGACGATGAAAAGACGACCAAAAGACGATAAAAAGACGATTAATAGTAAAAGTAATGATATGTTAAATAAAAGTTTAGTAAAATTTTATAGATAAAAAGGTAATAAGCAGGTAGCAGGAGCATAAGAAAATAGCATACCCTTTGCCATAGCCAAATCCGCTTAAAAAAAATAACCCAAATTCCCTATCTTGCCTCATCGAAAATTTTCCATATGAACAAATTAGCATATACCCTGTTTCTCTTTTTCGCATTAAGCGCCGGTCGTCTTACTTATGCCCAAGATCAGGCACATAAAAAAATTATGCTAATCCTGGGTTCGGCAGAAATTACTTCCCTGCAGCATCGTGTAGCAGTGGGTTTTCAGCTTTATCAAAGTAAGCCATTTGACCGGGTGATTGTTTCCGGAGGTTGCGGTGCGCATGGATCCAGTTTGTGCGAGGCTTCAGAGATGAAGCGTTTATTGATAGCGAAAGGAGTTCCGGAAAATATCGTTTTCAAAGAAGAACGTTCTAAAACGACCATTCAGAACTATGTTTATTCCCGTGCATTGGAAGATGAAGATGGGCAGCGGATTATACAACCCGGTGATACCGTGTACGTCGTTTCGGACCATTGGCATGCCATTTCCGTTGCTGCTCGTTTGAACCGCTACGATCAGGTGAAAGCATTTTTTCATATCGAGGGTAATTTGCAACCCCGAGAGGCAGATAAGGTGGATTATGCGTCCATCTTATATAGTGATGCGGATAACGAACGATTTGTGCGCAATGCACTGTGGCCTACGGTGGATGCCACATTCCGTAAAGACAATACCTTGTATGTGCTGATTGATGAGCTGGTGTTTACGAAAACAAGAGAAGGCCAGGAAACAGTGCAACCGTTAAAAGAATTATTCCCATCTGTTGCAACGTTTCGAACCTTAAGAAAGATTGACGCAGTGCTTAACCAAGATGGAGACCAGACCTTATGGCTGACCGAAAGAGATAGCGTATTTCGCCTTTCATTAAGTTTCAAGCGTAAGACCAATATCACTTCGATGCCCTTAAAGCAATGGATAAAAAACTTACCTGCCAATTGGCAAAAGGTGGATGCACTGTTTATGATGAACGATTCTTTATACGCGTTTCATGACGATGAGTTACTGGTAGCGGTTCCGAAGGGGAAATTTTATGTAGCTGTAGATTCAGCAAAGATTAAACAGAAGATCACTAACTTTCCGTTTAACTGGGCAGGGGGCTATATCGATGCTGCCGATTTTGATCCAGCGACACACACGGTCACCTTATTTAAGGCTAAGGAGCAGCTTACGCTTGATGAAAACCTAAACGTGGTGGGAGAACGGGCAAAACCATTTACCTTAACTTGGCCGACGGCATATTATGGCGAAAGAAATGGAGGGAATTGAGAAAAAGAAAAGAGGTGATTTCACCCGTAACATAACTGCTGGATGGAATAGCTTTTCCATCTTTGGATACGACTACCTTTTCCAAAGCCCAGCAATTTTCGCCTTGTGCGATCGTCAATTTTTAATTGATTTGCAAATCCGCGTTTATAAATTAAATAGTTGTGTATTGCTTTTTGTTACTTTTACACTATGGTAACAAGGCTACTTTAACGGAATCTCCGAAACGCCATGATACAAGGGTTATACCTTATTAATGCTTAAACGTTAACGTTCTCGATGATAACCTTCCATGGCCTTCTATGATCATGGTATCGGCAGACAGCTTCACGGTTCCATATGCATTCTGATGAGCTGTTTCAACCATTCCTTCCAGCGTAATCATGGGAATGTCTTTGTAATAGGCAAAATTTCCGGGATGATGATGCCCCGAAATAACGGCGCGGACACAAGGGTGTTGGTCTATGGCTGCCAATATCTCCCTATTATTAAGCGCTTCCAATCCATTTTCAGGAAACAAGGGATGGTGCGACAAGATGATAACCTTTTTCCCTTTTCGTTCAGCCGATATCAGTTGCTTTTCCATCCATTGAAATTGTTTTTTGCTGATACCACCATTCCAAGGATAGACGTTCTTTCTTCCCGCTGCTTTTAATTGGTCGCTCATGGCTGCCCAATCATCATGCGGTGTACTATTGTCGTTTGTGGCATATGCCGATAGCTCATTGGTGTTCAGGATGATAAACAGCCATTCGCCTTTAGCGAAAGTATAATATGGAGCTTTCATCTTAAAGTGTCGATATAGGTTCTGTCGGTCCGGTGCATCCACATAGTCATGATTTCCCAATACGTTATAAACCGGCATTTTTAATTTTTCTAGACGTTCCATTACTGGAGGCAGGTCCTTGATACCTTGATCAACAAAATCACCCAGTATCACGGTGAAATCCAGGGGTTGCGTATTTAAAAAAGTAACCGCTGTATCTAGCTTTTGCAGTGCGTTTCGATAGAAACGTGTGCCGTGATCGTCTTTATCCGCGTACTGGGGGTCGGCAATAATACCGAAACGGATAGGTTTTTCGGCTTGCTGGCCGTAGCTACATAGCTGCAACAGGACAATAAAAATAAATAGACCCGCGGCGCGTATGTTTATGAACGCATGATGGAGATATGATCTTTGTTTCGATGATTTATATCTTGGTTTAAACAAGCTCATTTTGAATAGTCTGTTTTTTTACAAATTAACAGTATTCTTACGTTTTTCAAGAACCGTACCTTAGTTTTTTTGTTTTTTAATCGGAAATTTGTCCCATGTGGCAAATCACAAAAATTTAGAAACGATGATCTATAGAAAATTAGGACAAACCGATTTAGAACTATCCGTAATCACGTTTGGTGCTTGGGCTGCTGGCGGCTGGATGTGGGGCAGCACCGATAGAAAACAAGCCATAGAGGCTATTAAAGCTTCCTATGAGGTAGGAGTAAGCTCCATTGATACAGCGCCTATTTATGGACAGGGAACCAGCGAGGAGATCGTAGGCGAGGCGATCAAAGAAATTCCCCGAGATCGGGTGCAGCTACTCACCAAATTTGGTATGCGCTGGGATTTGTCTTCTCCAAAAGGCGATTTTGCTATGCACAGTGCGGATAATAACGGGCATCCGATTGATATTTACAAATATGCAGGCCAAGAGAGTGTGATCAAAGAATGCGAAGACAGTTTGAGAAGGCTCGGAACCGATTATATTGACTTGCTGCAAATTCACTGGCCCGATAGCACCACACCAATAGCTGAAACATTCGAAGCGGTAGCGAAGCTCATTGAACAAGGGAAAGTACGCTATGCCGGGGTTTGTAATTACCACGTCGAGCAGATGAAAGAAGCAGAGCAAGTGCTGTCCTTGGCTTCTAATCAGGTGCCTTTCAGCATGGTGCAACGGGATATCCAACAGGAAGTCGTTCCGTATTGTTTGGAACAGCATAAAGGTATTTTAGCCTACAGTCCTTTGCAACGTGGCTTACTCACTGGAAAGATCAAGCCGGGACACCATTTTGCTGCAGGTGATTCTAGGGAAGGGAGTAAATATTATACGGATGCGTTTATACGTGCCACGAATGCTTTTCTAGAAAAGTTAAAACCTTTGGCTGAGGAAAAGAATGCAACGCTGGCGCAATTAGTGCTCCGATGGACGGTGGAGCAACCGGGAATCACGGTAGCTTTGGCCGGTGCCCGAAATGCGCAACAATCTGTTCAAAACGCAGCAGCAATGAACATCGATTTAAGTGAAGATGAAATCGGGTTGATCACGAAATGGGTTGATGCGCTGTAGCTAAAAAAGACGGTTGCTTGTGGAAGGTTAAGTAGAACCCCGCACAACCAACTTTCCTTCAGAAATCGTTATTTCTGGTGGTGTATCGGTAAATCTTTTTTTAAGGATATCCAACATATGTTTGCCCGCTAGTAAGCCAATCTCGTAAGGCCGCTGTTCAAACGTGGTTAAGCCCGGTTCAACCAGTCCGGTGGCCGGGTCATTGCCGAAACCTGCCACAGCAATGTCTTTTGGTATCTGTATACCTCTCTTTTTCAACAATTGCAATACCTGTATGGCTCCGGCATCATAGATCGTACAGATGGCGTCAGGAGGTTCAGAAAGTGCTAACCACCGGTCAACGGCAGCTTCCACATTTTCTGTTAGAAAACGGGTATGCGCTACCAGTTCTTGATCAAATGCGATTCCATTTTGCCGTAAGGCTGTTGTATATCCTTGATAGCGCAGTTTACTCGCTTGGAGGTGTTTCGGACCGGCAAGCAAGGCAATGCGCCTCCTTCCCCTTTCAATGAGGTGTTGCGTGGTGGTGTATAAACCATTAAAATCATCTTCCACCACTTTCGGTATGGGTAGTTCTTGACAGATCCGGGCAAAAGATACCAAGGGAAACCCCTTTTGGTACAGCATTTTAATCTGATCGAAGTTTCGGGTATCACGCGTATGACAAATGAGAAAACCATCTACACGGCTCAGCATCAATGCTTGAATATTTTCCTTTTCAATCTGTGGTGATTCGTCCGACTGGGCAATGATGGTACGATAACCCATACGTCCTACTGCATGCTGAATACCACTCACAATGGCCGCAAAAAAAGGTTTTTGGATATCGGGGATAATGACACCCAACATCCGCGTCTCACTTTTGATCAAGCTCAGCGCTAACATGTTTGGCTGGTAATCCAATGTTTTAGCCATCTCCAAAACCGCTTTACGGGTGTCCGGATTGACATTTGGATTGTTTGTCAGCGCCCGGGAAACGGTAGATTTAGAAATCCCAAGCTTCCGTGCAATGTCGATGATCGTTACCTGATGATGTCTTTTCATAATGGGTTTATTAGCGCACTACAAAAATGTGAAAAAAAAACGAAAAAAAAATCACTATATGGGAACGGTTGTGGGAATGTTCCCAATAAAATTTTGGGAATAATGTTCTTGTAAAGCCTTGTTAAACAGTATAAAATAATATAGTTTAGCATAAAATTATGAAACTATAAACGCAATTATTAAGAGTTAATTCAGAAAATCTTATTAAAAAATCTTGGAATGGTTCCAAAGATATGCCCGCAACCGTTTTAACAAAAATTATATGCAATTTATCGAAGAAGAGCAAAAAAGAATTCCAGTATGTGCCACGCCTGATGTCTTAGTGGTAGGGGCTGGTCCGGCAGGTATCGGAGCCGCTATTGCTGCGGCACGTAATGGTGCAAAAGTGCTATTATTAGAACGCTATGGCTTTTTAGGTGGCAACCTAACCATTGCGATGGTCAACCCGATGTTTACCTTTCATGATGTGAAAGGCAGGCAGGTAATTCGGGGCATTGCTGGCGAATTAGTGGAAAGACTGATCGACCTCAAGTCTTCGTTGGGCCATGTGACCGATTTAACGTTCGACAATGCCTCGATGACCCCTTTTGATCCAGAGGGAATGAAATACCTTCTTTTTAAAATGGTTCAGGAGGCTGGTGTCGACTTACTACTGCATACTTGGGCTGTTGGTGTTACCCGCGCGGATAGCCAAGTTACCTCCGTTATTGTTGAAAACAAATCGGGTAGGCAAGCCATTGTCGCCAAATATATCATCGATTGTTCAGCAGATGCTGATATCGCCGCTATGGCCGGTGCACCGTTTATCAAAGGCCGAGAAGAAGATGGCGCCATGCAGCCGGTAACCTTATTTTTCCGCATAGGAGGTATCAATATGGCCAATTTACGTGTCTGGATGAAAAATAATCGTGATTTATTGAAAGACTCGCCTACAGATGAGGAAATCGATTCGAGTAAAGCGCTTGCCTTTCTTGGATTGAAACAGTTGGTTAAAAAAGGCATGGAAAATGGTGAGTTTCCAAAAGATGCCGCTCCGCGCATTCTATTTTATGAACTCCCTCAAGAAGGTCAGATTGCCGTTAATGCTACCCGCTTACAGGGTATTGATGGGACGAACGCGGACGATCTCACACGAGCCGAATATGAGACGCGCATACAGGCATGGGAAATCCATAAATTCCTTCAGAAATATGTTGGCGGCTTCGAAGGGTCCTACATCCTGGATACTGGAGCACAGGTAGGCGTACGGGAAACGCGTCATATCCGTGGCGATTATCAATTGACCGAAGATGATGTGTTGGCCAATAGGGCTTTTGAAGACGGTATTGCCTGTGGTACCTTTGCCATTGATATTCATCCACCTGAAGGCGAGCAGCAAATCTTTACGGGATCAGGCAAGGCGGTATATGAAATTCCTTATCGTACGCTTTTACCACAAGGATTGGACAACGTTTGGGTTGCCGGTCGGAGTATTTCCGCCACACATACCGCCTTCGGCTCTTCGCGGGTAATGGCTACCTGTGTGGCTATCGGACAGGCCGCTGGAGTGGCTGCCGCCGATCTTACCAAACAAGGGGAAGGAAATGTACGCGATGTGGATGTTGCTGCATTGCGGAACCAATTGATTGCGCAAGGTCAATACCTATTGGGTATACCCGATAATCAATTGGTCGATCCAGCATTAGCCTTAAACAGGGGAGAAGGCTCGGGCACTACCGCCTCACACTATAATCCATTTAAAGACAGGAGTCATGGTTAAATCATCGGGCCATATCCGTTGGGGAATTGCCGCACTGCTTTTTTTCGTTTCTACCTTGAACTATTTGGATCGGCAGGTACTTTCCGTATTGGCTCCAACTATTCAGGCTGAGTTAAAGCTAACCGACTTAGATTATGCATACATCACTTCGGCATTCTTGTTAAGCTATACGGTTATGTACGCCATCAGTGGTGCTTTGGTAGATCGTCTCGGTACACGAAAAAGCTATCTATGGGCCGTAGGAGGGTGGTCTGTCGCCAATATCCTCCATGCTTTTGCCCAAACGGCCATGCAATTCTCGGTCTTCCGATTTTTATTGGGCATTGCCGAGTCTGCTAATTTTCCCGCAGGGGTTAAGGCCGCTTCCGAGTGGTTCCCCATCCGTGAGCGCGCATTGGCTATCGGTATGCTCAATGCCGGCTCATCCGCGGGTGCGGCTATCGCCATTCCTTTGGTATCCGTTATTGCTGTTCAGTTCGGTTGGCAAGCAGCATTTATGGTCACCGGTGCGCTTGGTCTAATCTGGATGTTCTTTTGGCGGCGACAATATTATCTGCCGCAAGAGCATCCGCGCATCACATCTACAGAACGTGATCTCATTCTAGAAGGACAGGTAGAACAGACAGCAGTAGCTCAAAACAACTTTAAAAGCAACCTAAAGCAATTGTTACGCATGCGCCAAGCTTGGGGATGTTTGTGCGCACGGATTTTTATTGATCCCATTACCTATTTCCTAACGTTTTGGATACCGAAATACCTGCAAGAACAACAGGGGCTTACACTCGATCAAATGGGCTACTTTGCATGGATTCCTTTTGTTGTCTTAGCGGTGGGCACTTTATTGGGCGGGATTATCCCACAGTGGTTCATATCCCGCTTAGGCTGGTCGCTCAATCGCTCCCGCAAAACTGTGATGTTATTTGCCTCCTTGTTGATACCGCTCTGTTGCGTCATATTATTCCAGGCAACAGGTATGGTGGTCGCTATCATAGCGATTGCCGGCATCATGCTGGGCCATGGTTTATGGGGTAACATCACCATCCCTGCCGAAGTTTTTCCCCAGCATGTTCAAGGTACGCTAACCGGTATCGGTGGCACCTTGGGGGGGATTGCCGGTATCCTTTCACAGTTGTCCGTTGGGTGGACGGTTCAGCATTTCTCCTATGCCCCCATATTTGTTGGCATTGGTGTTGCCTACCTGTTTACCTTGCTTTGTGTGCAGCTGTTAACAGGTGAGCTTGGCAAAATTGTCTCCCTAACTTAATCTTAACCAATCTATTAAATAACCAAATTATAGATGCAATGAATAAACCAATTTGTAAATCAATAGGCTATGTAGGAGGGTGGAGTTTAATACTGCTACTAGCATTGTTCCAAACCCTATTTGCCCAGCAACGTAGGTCGGTTAGCGGTACCGTAGTGGATCACGAGGGTCAACCGCTAACCGGAGTGACAATCACACATCAGGGTACAAAGCGCGCATTGGCCACTACGGATGCGTCCGGTCGATTTCAGCTCCATGTGGATAACGATGCCCTCATCATTTTTTCCTTAATGGGCTATGCACAGAAAGAGATTCCTGTCACGGATAGCCAACCCTTACGTGTCGTATTAGAATCTGCTATCTCCGATTTAGATGAAGTGGTGGTAGTTGGTTTCGGTACCAAAAAGAAAGTCAATTTAACCGGTGCCGTAACAGCTATTTCTGGCGAGGAGGTGGCGAAACGGCAGGTTGGCCAAACCTCTATGGCCTTACAGGGCATGGCCCCCGGCGTAACCGTAACGCAGAGCAGCGGACAACCAGGGGTCGATGCGGGTGACATTCGCATCCGTGGTATCGGCACGCTGAATAACTCCAATCCATTAGTACTGGTAGATGGCGTGGTGATGTCCCTTGATAATATTGACGTGTCTTCTATTGAATCTATTTCGGTTTTAAAAGATGCTGCTTCATCGGCCATTTACGGTTCGCGGGCAGCAAATGGTGTCATTCTGATTACGACCAAACGGGGTAAATCCGGACAGTTTTCCTTGTCTTACGATACCTATGTAGGAAAACAGGTGCCTACCAATCTTCCTAAAATCGTCAATGGTTTAGATCATATGAATTTGATCAATGAAGCCCATACCAATGTGGGGCGTTCTCCCTTGTTTTCCGAAGAATATATCCGTAATTACATCGCTAATAAAGCAAACGATCCAGACCAGTACCCTGATGTAGACTGGCAGGATGAGGTACTACAAGGTAGTGGTATCCAACATAACCATGTGTTAGGCATTACCGGAGGAACCGAAAAACTGCAGTTCTTTGGTTCCTTTGGTTACCTCAACCAAGCGGGTATCATTGATCAGGTAAACTTTCAGCGATATTATTTCCGTTTGAATACCAACGTGCAGATCAGCTCGAAGTTAAGCGGCTCATTTGATCTATATGTGCGCAATAACAACCGAAAATCTGTCGCCAGCGGAACCCCTTTTGAAGGTCCTGCCGCTTTTTCCGCAGGGAGCTCTACGGGGATGATATTTGGATTAATGAATAAACTGCCGGCCACACAGGCGGTAAGATACAGCAATGGACTATGGGCTGAAGGGCAAAATGGTGCAAACCCCGTGGCTATTATGCAAGATGGTGGGTGGTGGCAACAGCGGAGCACACCTATTGCTGGGAATTTCGCATTAGAATACAAACCTATTGAAGGCCTCACCGCGCGTGTAGCTTATGCACCAACCTACGAACAACCCGTTACGCGTTCCTTTAGCAAGGTCGTAAAAACCTATGGTGCCAATGGAGATTTACGCTTTTCAGTACCCTCGCTCAGCGAGCTAAACGAAGACCTGGTCAACGATCGGCTTGATCAGCTGGAAGCTATGCTTACCTACTCCAAAAGCTGGGGTTCGCACAACTTTTCTGCATTAGGTGGTTATCAATACCTGACCGGTAGCACCAATGGCTTCAATGCCTTTCGAGATAACTTTCTTTTTCCAGACTATCCCGTACTTTCAGCAGGTTCTTCTGAAAACATGCGCAATGGTGGTTCGGCTACCGAGTGGACGTTGATTTCCTATTTCGGGCGGGTAAATTACGACTATCTGGGTAAATACCTGTTTGAGGCCAACATCCGTTACGATGGTTCTTCCCGCTTTGCGCAAGGCAATAAGTGGGGAACCTTTCCTTCATTTTCTGCGGGATGGCGCTTGTCTGAGGAAAATTTTATGGCCGGTACCAAAGGCTTCCTAGACGATTTAAAACTCCGCATTTCTTGGGGCCGTCTTGGTAATCAGGAAATAGGCAGCAATTATCCTTTCGCACCAACCGTCTCCTTAGATCCGCAATATATTTCTGGCGACGAGGTACGTAATGGTGCTGCCGTTATGAGTTTGGCCAATACAGACATTTCCTGGGAAACAACAGAAATGGCCAATATTGGCTTAGATGCACGGTTGTTTAACAAGCTTTCCCTTACGTTCGACTATTACCGAAAAACCACCCGGGGCATTCTATTAGAGTTAAGCATCCCAAAGACCATGGGCGTGGGAGCACCCTTTCAAAATGCAGGTGTGGTAGATAACAACGGTTGGGATCTTCAGCTCGATTACAGTAATAAAGTGGGTAAATTCCGGTATTCGACAACATTTACGCTAGCAGATGTGCACAATAAGGTCGTTGATATCAAGGGCATTCAGCAGACCGGAACCCTAGTTAACCGGGAAGGATACGCCATGAATTCCCTTTTCTTGCTGCGTTCACAAGGTCTGCTCGCTGCAGCTGATTTTGATGCCGATGGCAATTACTTATATGCCAAACCACAATTTGGGGCCGTTGCACCCGGTGATATCCGTTATTTAGATATAGACGGCAACGGTATCGTAAACAACAATGATCGCGAGGTCGTTGGAAGCACGATTCCCCGGTACACCTATAGCCTCAACCTATCCCTGGGTTACGGTCAGTTCGATCTCTCTTGTTTATTTCAAGGCGTGGGTAAGCGCGATGGTTACTTAACAGGAAGTGCCATTACACCGTTTTTAGCCGGGGGCACAGCCTATGAATACCAGAAAAATCGGTGGACACCCGAAACACCCCATGCGGAGTTTCCAAGATATGCCTTCGGCGAGAATCATAACCAACAGAATTCCGATTTCTGGATGCGCAGTGCAGCCTACCTCCGTGTTAAGAACCTGCAATTGGGCTATACATTACCCGAGCAGGTGGTTAAAAAGATGGGCATTCGGGGTGTTCGCTTGTACGTTTCGGGCGAGAATCTCTTTACCCTTGATGGCTTCTGGCCAGGATGGGATCCAGAGGTTTCTGCGGCCAGTAACGGGGCTTACTACCCGCAGGTCACGACGTATAATTTTGGGTTAAATGTTAAATTCTAATCGCAAGGTCATGAACAAACTCGTTATAATAGCCATTGTATTTCTGCTAGTTGGCTGTAGCAAAGATTTGGAAAAAGTTCCATTGGATGCACCTTCTACCGACACTTTTTTAAAGACAGAAGCTGAACTACAGGCAGCTGTTGTTGGGTGCTTAAGTCCGCTAAACCTCCGCTTTGGAGAGAATCCCTATATTATCGCCTTTGATATGTATTCCGACATAGCGGTAAACCGCGATAATACGCCGCACGCCATGTGGGGTACACCCACCGCTGGTCCTGTCAATACCATCTGGAATACCCTATATACGGTTATCGCCCGGTGTAATTTTCTGCTCGACAATATCGACCGTGTGGAATCGGCTAATGAGGAGGTGATTAACCAAGCCGTGGGCACCGCTAAATTTCTTCGTGCTTATAGTTACGCTGTCCTCTCGCAATTTTACGGAGATGTACCACTCGTTACTACGACGTTAGATTTGGCAGATGCGTATGTGTCGCGCAATCCGAAAAAGGAGGTGGTCGATTTTATCCTGACAGAGCTCGATGCTGCCGCAGCATTGCTACCGGTAGAAAATTCGCCCAATACGATGACCATCCCACAAGGTGCTGCTTGGGCATTGGCCTCACGCGTAGCTTTGTATAACGAACGTTGGGATGAAGCCATTGTGGCCGCCGAGCAAGTCATGGCGCAGGAGGGTACCCAATATGTATTGAATACAGATTATGAGGCCATCACGCACCGCGCCGGAAAGACCTCTAAAGAGATTATTTGGGCCATCCAGTTTAACTATACCGATGTATTTCACGAAACACCTGTTTCCTTCCGTTCCAGGATGGCAAGTGGCTATTGCAACCGGATACCCGTACAGGCTTTGGTTGATTCGTATGATTGTATTGACGGACTATCGATTGATAAATCGCCCTTATATAACCCTGCGCATCCTTTTGAAAATCGCGATCCCCGTTTGGCCATGAGCATCGCCCTGCCCGGATCGGTCTATTATGGATATCAGTTTGAAACGCATAAAGACAGTACCAAATGCTGGAATTATAATGTTACGCCAGCGGTACGGGTAGATAACCTTGACGCAACGCATACCTTCGCAAGCTTTTCGGGATATTGCTGGCGTAAATATGCCGATCCTACCGAAGAACATGCAACCCGTTCGGATATTAATCCTATTGTTATCCGATATGCCGAAGTACTGCTCAATTATGCCGAAGCGAAGCTAGAGAAAGGAGCGCTTGATGATAAACTTTACGAAGCGCTTAATAAAATACGCAGGCGGGTAAATATGCCCGAAATTAAATCGGGTCAATCGGCTGCTGCACTGCGTACCATTATTCGTAAAGAACGCAAAGTAGAACTTGCTGGCGAGGGCGAAAGATATTTTGATATCATTCGATGGAAAATAGCCGACGACGTGCTCAATGGCCCCTGTTACGGAAGGATACCCAATGGATTATTGGCATCAGCACCTACCATTGACGAAAATGGTACACCCGATTACAGCAAAGTGGCCAACGCTTCCAAAATGCGTGTGATCCAAACACGACTGTTTAATCCTGCGGCAAACTATTTGTGGCCTATACCTGATATCGAACTGCAAACCAATAAAAATTTAATACAAAATCCTGGCTACTAAATCATGATAACCATTAACTTAGCAAAGATGCAGCAAAAGAAAAGTTTGATAACCATCACAGCGTGCGCGTTTCTACTCCTTTGGAATGTGCACACTGTTCGCGCGCAGGTTACCCAAGTAAGCATCCGTATTCCGGATACCACCGTTCTTATCGACCCGATGATTTATGGGCAGATGCTCGAAAATGTTAACGACAGTATGATCTATGGCGGGGTTGCCGATCGGCAGGGTAATGTGCGGCAACATCTCGTTCCACTCTTGCAGGATTTGCAGATTCCGGTTATGCGTTGGCCGGGGGGAACTGTGGTATATGAATATGACTGGAAAAGTGGGATAGGGCCGAGAGAAAAGCGTCCTACCGAGCCTAACCTTGCCTGGGGAGGAACCGAGAACTACCAATTTGGCACCGATGAATTTTTGCAATGGTGCAGGCAAATTGGTACCACCCCCTATATCAATTTAAACATGAGCCTGCATCCGGACCATCCCGGAACAGTTACTGACGCCCTCGAATGGATGGAGTATGTAAATGGCAAACCAGATACGAAATACGGTCGCCTGAGAGCGCAGAATGGCCACCCTGAACCCTATGGCGTAAAGTATTGGGGCGTGGGCAATGAAAACTATCTAAACAATCGAGCAGGCCGTGTTCAAGAAACCGATGCCCAGTATGCCCTGCGTTTGAAACAATGGGCCACTAGCATTAAACAGCATTTTCCCGAGCTGCAATTGCTCGGTATTGGGCATACCCATCGGTGGAACCAGCGGGTGCTAGACAGCTGCGGCCAGCTTGTTGATTTTCTCACCCAACACTATTATGTTACCTCGCGGGTAAAAGATGGGAAAATACAGCAGGCCACGCGTACACTTTTTGCCCCAGCCAAGATGGAAGCTCATCTCGCTATGCTCGGCGCACAGCTCGACTCGGTAAACCAGCAGTTGGGGCGCAGTGACCGGCCAATCCGGCTCAGCGTAGACGAGTGGAACAACCGGCATTCAGTCAACAACGGCGATCAGTTTACATTTACCCGGCAGTCGCCCCGCCGGCAGTTTGATGTAGCGGTTGCTGCGGGTATGCTTAATGCGTTCATTCGGCAGAGCCCACACGTGGGGATGGCCAACTATATTTTTCCGGTAAACGCTCACGGACAGATCCGAACAGTGGGCAATACTGATGCATACCGTACGCCAGTTTATCATGTCTTTCAATTCTACCGCACGCATTTAACGGGAAGTCGGTTAGCATTGAACATGCAAGGCCCCTCTATTGCGGCATCATCCATCCAGCCAACGATAGATGGCGATAGCGGTGAAGCTGCTTTCATGACCGATTCCCTGCTTTATGTCGATGGTGCAGCTGTTCTAACCGCAGCTAAAACCATACAGCTATCATTGGTCAACCGTTCACCGGATAAAGTGCAGAAAGTTGCTGTGCATGTTCCAGCTGGATATAAAAGTAACTCCGTTTGGATATTGAGTCATCCGGATATCAATGCGGCTAACAGCGAGAACCAGCGAAACGCTGTGGAACCCCTCAGCAAGCCCATTAAAGCCAAGCGAGGCAAGGTAACGCTTGAAATACCGCCATGCGGCCTTTATATACTCGAGTTGGTCACTTTAAATACACAGACGTAACGAGCTTGAAGATCTTAAATATGAGGTGTACACCTGGATTATTTAGGCGTGGTGTTCACCTCATATTCAATTTCAGCGATTAAGGTTTCTACGATCATAACAGGTCATTTTCAATAAACGTAGAAAAAATACATTCTTTTTACAAGTGTTTGTTTATGACGTAAACGGATTAATTCGTTTGGTAATCAACGTTATAAACAACCTTTTCCAATTGTTTGTGGTTAAGTCTTTCCGGTAAATGCTTAAAAAGAAAATCACGAAGCCTAATCCATAGGGGACTTTCCAACTGAGCGATCTTCCCCATTTTCCATGAAGTATTAACAATAAAATGCGTTCGTTTCAATCGTTTTTTCTCAAATAGTTTAAATGCTGTTTGAAGGTCCTTTGCTTGCTGCATGAGCTGATACAAAGTAGCAACATCTTCAATCGTCTGACAAGCACCTTGGCCGAGGTTTGGTGTAGTCGCGTGAGCGGCATCACCTATAAGCAGAACGCCTTGTTTGGTATAGGTGTTTTGCGGTTTTAAGTCTATTATAGGATTGTAGATCAATGACTTTTCAGTAGTGGAATTTATTAATGGGTAAATGGGTTCATGGTAATCGATGAAACGCTTAGCTAAATCATCTTTTGTTAATGTACTGATTTTTTGCTCTTTCGAATTTAAGCATACATACCAATAAATTTTGTTATCTGCTAGGGGAACAATTCCAACTCTTCCATTTTTACCCCATGTTTCTGAGCCTTTTTTGATATCAAAATAATTATCGGTTACCGCTCTCCAACAAACGTAGCCCGAAAAACGAACTTCACTGTGTGGGTGGATAAATTTTCGGGTATTGGAATGAATGCCATCTGCGCCAATGACGTAATGGCAAATTGTATCGCTATTGTCTTCAAATGTTAGCCGATAAGCCTCATTTACACGTTCAATTTTAGTTAATCGTTTATTCAATTCAATCGTTGTCTGTTTTAGCTGACTGATTAGCGTAGCATGCAAATCGGCCCGGTGAATGGTAAAGCTCTCCACACCAAATCTTTTTTTGACTCTTTCAGAATAAAGACTGTAAATGGTCCTGCCTTGCTGGTTTAAAATGGGGAAATTTTCCAATAATTTTCCTTTTGCTATTACCGCTTTCTCGATGTCTAACACCCTAAATGCGCCAATGGCATTTCCTGCCAAACCTAGGCCTGCACCTACAGGTTTTATAGATTTGCTGGCTTCATACACCGTAACCTGATATCCTAATTTCTCAAAGGCTATGGCCGCTGTTAAACCGGCAATTCCACCACCTATTATCGCTATTGATGTTTCTGATATTTCCATAATACAAAATTTAGCATACAAAAATACCTTGGACCAATAGCAATAACGTTCACCTATGTTAATAAATTGATTTTTTTATTCTGCTTAAGGATGGTGGTTTGATGCCTAAATAACTCGCGATATATTTTTGAGGGATTTTTTGAAAGATATCGGGCGACTTTTTGAGTAATTTATTGTAGCGTTGCTTTGCATCTAAATACAACAGGTCTTCAATTCGGCTTCGTGCTTCCAAATAAATGGTATCCATTATTTTTTTCGTATAACTCACCCAGTAAAAATCCGTTTCGCATAGACTGTTAAGCAATTTCGTAGGAAACAAATAAACCGTAGCATCCTCCAAAAATTGGATATTTACCTTAGCGGGCTGATTAAGCAAAACACTTTCATAGTCTGTTAGAAAGGCATAGTCATATTGCAATAAAAAACTGACATCTTCGCCAGATTCTTTTATATAAAAAGTACGGGCACTTCCGCTGGTCATAATCGCAATATTCCTGCAATATGCCCCTTGTTGCAAGAAATAATCTCCTTTCCTAAAGGATAAAAAATCCAGTGCGTTTATTAAATTGCTAAGATAGGGTTCATTAATGCCTAAAAAGTTAATCAGTTCTGGACTCATCAGCGTGCATTACATTATTGATTAACAAACGATGAAATGGCTGTATTGTTACCTAAGGTAACTGCATTTAACAAAAGAAGGTTTTTATTTTATTATAGTTATAATATATGAGACAAATCAGCTAGAACATGACACGGCTATATTAAATCGTATACGAGATTTACATTATTTTTATCGGCACAATATGTTTAAATCTTTCAATACCTAATTATCGAGATGAATAAACTCAAAAAAGTGAAGGTATGGGGTCTGCTGGCTGGCTTGCTGGCAATGGGCCAAACCCATGCGCAGGATAGACAAGCACCTGCATATCCTTTAATTACACACAATCCTAATTTCAGTATCTGGTCAACTACCGATCAACTAAATGCATCTACCACTAAACACTGGACAGAAGCTGACCATTCGCTTTTAGGATTGATCAATGTAGATGGCAATATCTACCGTTTCATGGGAAAAGAAGAACCCAGCTATAAAACAATATTGAACACTTCCGACGAAAAACCTTATACGGTACACTATACCGAAACCGAGCCGGCAGGAGAGTGGACCTCTCCCAGCTATGCGGCAAGTGATTGGAAATCAGGCTCGGCGCCAATTGGTGATGATGAACAGCATGTAAAAACCCTTTGGAAATCGCATGATGTCTGGGTAAGACGCACATTTCATGTTGCCAATCCTGCAAGTATCAATGAGCTGTTGTTAAAATTGAATCACGATGATAACATTGAGGTATTTCTGAATGGAAAGAAAGTGTATGAGAAAACAGGATGGACCAATAGCTTTCAATACCTTCCGATCAATAAAGCCGATCTGAAGGCAGGACAAAACCTCATCGCCATCCACTTGGCTAATACTGCAGGTGGTCGATTCCTTGACTTTGGTTTGGTGGATAAGGAGAAAGAAAAAGGCCCTAAAATACAGCTGGCCGTGCAAAAAGATGTGTCAATTACGGCCACGCAAACGATATATAACTTTGAAGCAGGTAAGGTAAACCTAAAGCTTACGTTTACGTCTCCGCTACTTCTGGACGATCTAAACTTGTTGTCGAGACCGGTATCCTACATTACTTACAACGTAAAGGCTAATGATGGAAAAAACCACTCCGTAAAAGTGTTTCTGGGAGCATCGTCAAACATTGCGGTGTATAGACCCTCGCAGAAAGTGATTGCTCAAAAGTATGCAACCGACAAACTATCCATATTGAAAACAGGGACTGTTGAACAACCTGTTTTGCAAAAAGGCGCAGACGATATGCGTATCGATTGGGGATATTTTTATGTTGCAGCACCAAAAGCAAACGGCGCTGTACAGTTTGTGACCCCGCTTGCGTCTGCAGTTGATGCTTTTAGGCAAGGTGCTACACGCGGTACCGTATCAAAAGGGACTTCCTTGTCTTTGAATACGGTAATCCCCTTTGGTAGCGTTGGTACAACCGAGGTGGAACGTTTTATGGAGCTAGGCTATGATGAGATCTATGCTATTCAATATTTTAAAAACAATCTGAGGCCATGGTGGAACAACTCGGGCAAGGAAACCATCGAAAATCAACTTACCAAAGCGGCTAACGATTACCAATCGACTATCAGTAAATGCAGTGCATTTGATCAACAGGTATATGCTGATGCCTTAAAATCGGGAGGTGAAGCATACGCACACCTTTGTGTGCTTGCGTATCGCCAAAGTATTGCTGCGCACACGTTGGTTAAGAGTCCGCAAGGTGAAGTATTGTGGTTATCTAAGGAGAACAACAGTGGCGGTTTCATTAACACGGTAGATGTAACGTATCCATCATCACCATTATATCTGCTCTATAATCCCGAATTAATGCAGGGGATGTTGACTGGAATTTTCTACTTTAGCGAAAGCGGCAAATACCCACACCCATGGGCGGCACACGACCTAGGTACCTATCCAAAGGCAAACGGTCAAACCTATGGCGAACCGATGCCCGTAGAAGAGTCGGGCAATATGATTATTTTAACAGCGGCTATTACCAAAGTACAGCAAGATGGCAGCTATGCTAGAAAACATTGGAAAACGCTTACGACTTGGGTAGATTACTTAGTAAAGGATGGATTTGATCCAAAAACCCAATTGTGCACAGATGACTTTGCGGGGCATTTGGCTCGTAATGCTAACTTGTCTGTTAAAGCTATTGTGGGTATTGCCTGTTATGCGCAAATGGCAGAGGCAATAGGAGAAACGGAGACGGCTAAGAAATATAGGGCTATTGCGGAGGAGATGGTTCCTAAATGGATGGAAATGGCTGATGCTGGAGATCACTATGCCCTTACGTTCGATGATAAAAATACCTGGAGCCAAAAATATAACTTGATTTGGGATAAAGTGCTAGGGCTGAATCTATTCCCACAACGGGTGTATGACACCGAAATTAAGTACTACCTTACCAAAACAAACAGATTTGGTATACCATTGGATAGCAGGAAAGCGTACACTAAAAATGACTGGATTTTGTGGTCAGCAGCATTTGCACCAACCCATGAAGAATTTGAGGCCTTGGTGAAACCGGTTTACAGGCATGCACTAGAGACCGAATCGCGTGTTCCACTGAATGATTTTTATGATTCAAATACCGGTATCCGCGAGAATTTCAAAGCACGAAGCGTGGTAGGCGGTTTCTACATGAAATGCTTGTTAGATAAGCTTCAAATGAAATAAGAAGGTATTTACCTATCGATTATGGGACTATCTAATGGAATGACGACTTTTTTAGATAGTCCCTTGGCTTCATACCCATGTGCTGTTCAAACACGTTTGCAAAATGGCTTAAATTGGTAAAGCCCAAATGATACCCTACTTCTGAAACAGACCGCTTTTCTCTCAGCAAACGGGCGGCTTCTTTCATCCGGAATTCTTGATAATAGCGGAAGATGCTGTTGCCAAAAATTTGCTTGAACAATCGTTTCAGTTTCGATGGACTCATATGTGCATAAGAAGCTAAATCCGTAATAAGCGGTGGGCAGTCTAAATGCTCGAGCATCTGCTCCTTTATCTTATAAAGAACTTGAATATCCTTGCTGTTTAACGCATAAAGATGCTTTTCATCCCGTTTTTCCAATTCCATTAATAGCCTGCAAACCAGTTCTTCTGCCTTTATTCTTAGAAAAAATAATTTAAACGTTTCATCAACCGATTCGGTTAAAATTTCATCGACAATTTTCTGGATAGAAGGATAAATCAGTTGCTCGAATAGTAGGGGTTGCGTATTCTGTAACAGGCTTTGCAAAACAGTCGATTTTTCTGACGGGTCAAATAAGCTATCCAAATAATGTGCATTTACTTCAATATTAATAGTTGCAGTATTGGTATGAACGGGAATAGCGACGTTGGTGTTTACCTGCCTAGTGACAATTAACACAGAGGGAATTGCTTTTAACGGCTTCTCCACAGATGAGGGTTCCATTTTAGGGAAAATGTTTTGAAACTTAAACAGGATCATTTTTCCATCGACATCACTATCGGGATTTTCGATAAGCAAATCTCCATTTAGCTTGTAATGCAGGATGAGCATTCGGATATGTTCATTTAACACAAATCCGGCGCAATATCCCTTGCCAAATTTTTCGGGAATTTCGATTCTTCCGTTTTTTATTTGTGTTCCCAATAAATGGGCAAATTTTACGAAGACACTCGGTACTGTTGGGTGTTTATTCTGCTGCATAAAAAGTCTTTTACAACTATTATTGTGTCAAATGTAGCTATTTTATTCATAAGGGATCTGATAGTTTTGCATTATAAATACTATAAACAGATGTTATTGACAAATAAAAAAATAGCCGTCATTGGCGCAGGACCCGTTGGACTGACAATGGCCAGGTTATTACAGCAAAACGGTGTAGCGGTAGTGGTTTACGAAAGAGACCAAGACCCGCAGGCAAGGATTTGGGGAGGTACGCTCGACCTTCACAAAAATTCGGGGCAGGAAGTCATGAAAAAAGCAGGGTTATTAGCAGATTACTATGCTTTGGCCTTACCTATGGGGATCATTATTGCCGATGAGCAAGGCAATATATTGTCTACTAAAGAAATTACACCCGAAAACCGATATGATAATCCCGAAATCAACAGGAACGATTTAAGAAAAATGTTGCTAAACAGCCTAACAAAAGGTACCGTCATTTGGGATAGAAAATTAACAGCATGTGCAGAACAACATGGAAAATGGATTTTGCGTTTTGAAAATGGGTTAATGGAGACCGCAGATATCGTTATCGTAGCTAATGGGGGGATGTCCAAAGTAAGAAACAGGGTTACCGATAGCACAGTTGTTGAAACGGGAACGTTTATCATACAAGGAGATGTACCGCAACCTGAAATGAACTGCCCTGAGTTTTATCAATTATGCGATGGTAAAAGATTAATGACTGCACATCATGGGAATTTATTTGTTGCCAATCCATATAACAATGGCGTATTAACTTATGGCATAATTTTCAAAAAACCTGATGAATGGACAGCTAATAAAGGCTTGGATTTTCAAAATACAGAACGTATAAGGACATTTCTATTAGACAGGTGTTCCAATTGGAATG
The DNA here is from genome assembly GCF_039542865.1 of Olivibacter ginsenosidimutans. Classification (NCBI taxonomy): domain Bacteria; kingdom Pseudomonadati; phylum Bacteroidota; class Sphingobacteriia; order Sphingobacteriales; family Sphingobacteriaceae; genus Olivibacter; species Olivibacter ginsenosidimutans. The sequence goes on from NZ_BAABIQ010000041.1 coordinate 92,280, forward strand.
AACGATACAAACAATTATTTTGTGCAACATCCTTTTTTGTAGGATTGCCAACAAGGAAAATGCCATTAGACAAGCCATGGAAAAACAATCGTCCATTACCCATAACGCTCATTGGGGACGCGGCTCATTTGATGCCGCCATTTGCGGGACAGGGTGTCAATATCGGACTAATGGACACGTTGATTTTGGCTGCTAACCTCACGAGCGGAACGTTTAAAACTATTCAGGCAGCTATCCATGATTACGAACAAAAAATGTTTGTTTATGCCACTGAAGCGCAACTGGAATCAAGCAAAAACGAAATAAAAATGCGTCATACGGACTTTTCTTTTCAAACATTTATCCATTGACATGTCTATCAAGTAAGTCGATATATCCGATTCCTTTCACGTGTTGCCCTTCTTATTTTGTAAACTAAACCTTTCCCTGAATATACCGTCTTATTAAATACAACAAGGGTTTTGGATTCGCATTTAACAGCTAAATCATGAAGAAAAAAGATATTGTTTTATTTGCATCTATTTTCCTTTTATTATTCTTAAACAAGGCAATGGCCGTTGATCCCGTTCAGCTTGTGCGATCGGCTCATGATCCATCACAGAGATTTAAGGAACAGGACACCATTACTAAAGCAAAACCTCATCGTGAAGATATTTTTGGACATACTGTCACCGTAGACGATACAAGGTACAAAACGACCATCAGCAAAGATATCTTCGGCAATACGGTTATTGAGGATAACAAGGGTAATAAGAAAACTATCGGTAAGGATATCTTCGGCAATACGGTCATCGAGGATAATAAGGGTAATAAGAAAACCATCAGCAAAGATCTCTTCGGCAATACGGTTGTTGAGGATAACAAGGGTAATAAGAAAACTATCGGTAAGGATATTTTCGGGAATACGGTCATCGAGGATAATAAGGGTAATAAGAAAACCATCAGCAAAGATATCTTCGGCAATACGGTTATTGAGGATAACAAGGGTAATAAGAAAACTATCGGTAAGGATATTTTCGGGAATACGGTTATTGAGGATAGTAACGGAAACAAAACCACCATTAAGAAAGATATTTTTGGAGATATCCTTATTGAAAAGAAATGATGCATTGCTTGTTATATGTGTCTTGTTTTTTACATCAGCCCCCCTTTTCCACACCAATCTGTTGCCTTCTTAAACGCAATGAATTCAGAATGACAGATACCGAACTGAAACTCATGGCTAATGCGGCAATCATCGGAGAAAGTAAAATTCCCCACATGGGATAAAGTAGTCCTGCAGCAACTGGAATTCCCAAAATATTATATCCTAATGCGAAAAATAAGTTCTGCTTGATATTCGCCATTACGCGTTCACTTAATATACGGGCTTTAGCAATGCCTGCGATATCTCCTTCAACTAAGGTAATGTCTGCGCTTTCAATGGCTACATCCGTCCCCGTACCCATCGCTATACCAACATCCGCCTTGGATAAAGCGGGAGCATCATTGATGCCATCACCGGCCATGGCTACTCGTTTACCATCACGTTGTAAGTGGGCTACTTCCTGCAATTTGTCTTCGGGAAGCATCTGTGCTTTGAAACCATCTAGGCCGAGATGTTCGCTTACGACCTTAGCGGTATCGGCATTATCACCGGTAAACATCCATACTTCCAGGCCTGCTTGATGTAATTTTTCTATGGCTGCTTTGGCCGTTGGTTTAAGTTTATCGGAAATGACGACAAAGCCTACGGCTTCTTTCCCTACTGATGCATAAGAAACGGTTTTACCTTGCTTTTGTACATCGTTTGCCTGTTCTTCAAGGGAAGTCGGAAGGCTTATTTGCAATTGTTCCATCAGTTTTTTGTTGCCTAAAGCCAGCTGTTCATGATGGAGTGTACCGATTACTCCTTTTCCGGTAACGGCTTCAAAATCAGTAATGGGCTGCACGTTGACCTGCTTCTCTTTGCCGTAACGTAAAATCGCCTGAGCTAAGGGATGCTCACTGCTGCCATTCAGAGCAACGATTCGCTGAAGCAGATCATGCTCAGAAAGGCTATTAGTTGCACAGACTATTTTTTCTACAGATGGTTTTCCTTCGGTTACCGTCCCCGTCTTGTCAATCACCACCACATCAATAGCATTCATTTTTTCTAATGCTGCGGCCTGTTTAATAAGCACACCTGTTTTGGCTCCTTTGCCAACACCGACCATGACGGCCATGGGTGTAGCAAGTCCCAATGCACAAGGGCAGGCAATGATGAGTACTGCAATAGCATTTACAAAACCATAAACATAGGTAGGCTGTGGGCCCCATAATGCCCATACGATGAAAGTGGCTATGGCAATGAACACCACAACAGGAACGAAATAGCCAGAGATCTTATCAGCCAGTTTTTGTATAGGTGCCCGGGAACGGCTAGCGGAGTTTACCATTTCGATGATTTGTGCTAGCAAGGTATCTGCACCTACTTTTTCTGCACCGATCACAAAGCTTCTGTTTCCGTTTATAGTTCCCGCCTTGACTGGATCTCCTATTTTCTTTTCAACGGGAATCGGTTCTCCAGAGATCATGGATTCGTCAATAACGGCGGTTCCATCTTCGATATGCCCATCGACTGGGATTTTTTCTCCAGGTTTTACACGTAGTAAATCACCGGAACGAATGGTATTGATATCCACTACCTCTTCTCTTCCATCGCGGATACGTGTTGCTTTATTGGGCGCGAGTTTCAGTAATTCCTTGATGGCACTATTGGTTTTACCATGTGCACGGGCTTCTAGCAATTGTCCAAGCAAGACCAAGGTTAGGATGACAGTGGCCGCTTCAAAATAAAGATAAACAGTTCCGGTATGGGTTTTAAATTCATCAGGAAAGATACCTGGCGCGAGTAAGGCAACCACACTGAAGAGCCATGATGCTCCCGCACCGATACCGATGAGCGTGAACATGTTGAGCTTCCAGCTAATGATGGAGCGCCAAGCTCTTTCAAAAAACATCCAGGTGGCATAGCATATGACGGGTAATGAAAGTGCAAACTGAACCCAATTCCAATAGCTTAAGGGCATCAATTTAAAAAGAGGATTGTTTGGCAGCATTTCGGACATCGCAATCAGAAAAATCGGTAAAGTAAATGCCACTGCTATAATGAATTTTTTAAGCAGGCGTCGGTAAGTTTGGTCTTCTTCTTGCGCATCTGCTTTCACGGGTACTAGTTCCATCCCACAGATAGGGCAGGCACCGGGTTTGTCGCGAATAATTTCCGGATGCATCGGACAGGTGTAGCTGGTTTCTTGATGAGGGATGGGTTGCTGTACAAGGTTCATGCCGCATACCGGGCAATTGCCCGGTTGATGATACGTCTTATTACCCTCACAATGCATGGGGCAATAATAGATACCTGAGCCCTGTGGTGCTGGTGTATGGTGATGGGCTTGATAACCATTTTGTTTTGTGGAAGCCAGATGATGGTGTGGTGCTCCGTGTTGATGAGGGGAGTGATGTTTCATGCCATTGACGTAATAAGGTGTGGTGTTTGTTTTAACAGGCATATACTAAAAAAGTTTCCATTTATTAAAACCTACTTTGATTATTCGGACTACTCTTAATATATTATATTTAGGTGTTCATGGATAAATTGGAGACAGTTTAACTAAATTTCCTCTATAAATTATCTAAGTTTGTACTTGTTATGGAAAGACCCGTAAATGCTGATGAATTTGTAGCCAGGTTTATGGTGGGTAATATGGAGCACCTGCACTACCAGCATTCGCCGGTGAAGATTTTTCGGCTTAGTGAAATAGCGCCTTATCTCAAGATTCCTATACCACCGATTCTCTTCGGCTATAATTTATTGGTGCACATCACGGAAGGCTATTTCGAACACCAAATTGGCCCTAAAGTATACATCGTTAAAGCCCCCGCCGTCCTTATCAGCACCTATGGCAACATATCAGCTATCCGATCGGTCGACACGTCGGCCAAAGGGCATTGCGTCTTGGTAAATGATAGTGCCATGACGTCTGTTTTCCGGGAGCAGGAAATCCTAAACATCTTTACGATCTCTCCGCTCCTTAATCTATCGGAAGAAGTAAGCGACGGAATTAATCAACTTTTTAGGTTGCTTTATGAGGAGTTACACACACCCGATCCTTACAAGGAATTGACGGAAAGTTTGCTGAAGTCCTTATTGCTGAAAATTATTAAGCTTTCGGCATCAAACCATATGCTAAATAGAACACAGGAGCTGGCAACCTTATTCAAACAATTGGTGCATAAATATTGTAGGAAACAGAAAAATATTGGATTTTATACTGATAAACTGGCGATATCCGCGAATTACTTAAATCGATGCGTATCGGCCGTATATAATAAATCTTCAAAACAGCTTATTTTGGAAGTGCTCGTCATGCATGCCCAACTACTCTTGCTTGAATCTAGCAAGAGTGTAGCCGATATTTGCTATGAACTGGATTTTCCCGATCCTTCTTATTTTTCCCGTGTCTTTAAAAAATTGGTAGGTATGTCGCCTACAGCATACCGTCATTCGATCGTTTAGCCCCATCATTTGAATGCACGATTTGTCCTAGTCTTTGCACAGAATCAAACAGATACTTAGACGATTGCGAATTAACTTTGTAAAAGTTGATTGTAAATAGAATACACGCCATGATGAATGTTGCACAACCTACAGATGAAATCCAAAACTTTGATGTCTTTATAAATGCATTTAGAAAGCGATTGGCAAGCTTGTTTAGTGCAGAATATGATTATAATGCCATGAGCCTGCAAAGGGGATTATTGCCCAGCTTTTTAAGCCAGATCATGGACATGAAACCGCTTGCGGTGGCCATTCCGGAAAGTCATGGTGGGCGTGGGATGCATGTAAAAGAGTGTCTGAGTGTGCTATCAGCCGCATCATACGAGTCTTTATCACTTTCGCTCATTTTTGGGATTAACATTGCCCTCTTTCTGGAACCCTTCGCCAAATATGGTCACGTGGCGATGCGCGATGAGGTTTTTAAAGCTTTTTTGGAAAATAAGGCAATGGGAGGCCTGATGATTACCGAACCCAATTATGGCAGTGATGCACTCAATATGCAAACCTACTACGAAGAAGGACCAGATTGCTATCGGATAAAGGGGGAAAAACATTGGCAAGGACTAACCGGTGCGGCTAACTATTGGTTGGTGGCAGCCCGTCGAAAAAACGAACAGGGAGAATTGATGCGCGATATCGACTTTTTCTTAACGGATAATGCTCGTGCTAAGCAGCAGATTGAAGTGAAAGAACGTTACAATAGCCTCGGACTATATGCCATTCCTTATGGATTAAACCAAATCGATGTAGAAGTACCTATTGGGCATCGCTTACTTCCGGAGAGTACAGGGCTCAAATTGATGTTGGATACCTTACACCGCAGTAGGTTACAATTTCCCGGAATGGGAATGGGCTTTATTAAGCGCTTGTTAGATGAGGCTTTGCAACACTGTAAAACGAGGCAGGTAGCTGGCCTGCGTTTAAATGAGTTGGATGCGGTGAGGTTTCAGTTGTCGCGACTGCAAGCGGCTTATACGTTATGTTCGGCTATGTGCGCATACGGTTCAAAGGTAAGTTCTATTGATCAGGATGTTTCTGGCAATGGGATAGATGCCAACAGTGTAAAGGCTCTGGTAACAGATTTCATGCATGAGTCGGCGCAAATAGCGCTACAACTATCGGGTGCCAATGGTTATCGCTTAGACCATATAGCGGGTAGGGCCGTGGTGGATAGTCGGCCTTTTCAGATTTTTGAAGGCTCTAATGAAATGCTCTATACCCAAGTGGCAGAGTCTGTGGCTAAACTGATGCGAAAAGCTAAGGAGAGGAATTTGCTGCTCTACCTAAAAGGTTATGCACTTACGACACAAGCCGCTCCTTATTTTGCTAAGATCTTAGCTGTTGACTTTCCAGAGCAACCGAAGAAAAGAGATTTGGTTACCTTGGGCAAGATTATTGCTCGGGTAATCTGTTTCCAAATGGTGGTGGAATTGCAGGATGCCGGTTTTAATAAGGAACTGGTTGAGAGTACACGTCAACATATTCGAATGGATTTGCATATGCTGATGGGACAACTCTCTAGCGATAATCATGCGGCACCACTTCTAGATTATGAGGAAGATGCACATTGGGTAACATTTTTGTAACGGTGCAATTTACTCCGTGAACAAATCACTATCTTGTTCGAAAAAACAAGATTATGAACCCCAAAAAATATTCTCGCAGACAATTTCTTGGAGCTACTGCAGTGGCAGCTGCCGGATTTACCCTGTTACCACATAAAATGGTTGGCATGCCTGCCTATATCCCGAATTTGGGCAAGCCTAATTCCGTCTTTAAGGGGGTGCAGATCGGTGTGATTACCTATTCTTTCAGGAGCATGCCCGGTAGCGCTGAGGAGGTGCTGCAATATTGCTTAGACAGCAATGTAAGTGCCATAGAATTAATGGGTACACCCGCTGAGGAATTTGCAGGGGCTCCTATGGCTCCATCACGTAGTGATGATAAAGAGGCCTATCAGGCAGCCATGGCTGAATACGCTCAGAAACTGGCTGAATGGCGGGCACAGGTACCGATGGCTAAATTTGAACAGCTCAGGAAGCTGTATAATAAGGCCGGCGTATCGATATACGGCTATAAACCTAATGCATTAGGTGCAAATAATAGTGATGCCGAAGTAGATTATGCGTTTCGGGCGGCCAAAGCCCTCGGTGCCAATCAGGCCAATGTTGAGTTTCCAAAAGATCCTGCACAGACCAAACGGCTGGGAGCCATTGCCGCGCGACATAAAATCCATGTAGGTTATCATGGGCACACACAACAAACTTTTGATATGTGGGATGGAGCTTTGGCGCAATCACCTTATAATGCCATTAACTTTGATATGGGACATTATGTAGCGGCGGGTTTTGAACCCATTTCATTTCTTCAGGCCAAACATGACCGTATTGTAAGCATGCACACCAAAGATCGTAAGACAAAAGAACATGGCGGCGCGAACCTGCCCTGGGGAGAAGGCGATACGCCCATCGTGCAGGTATTGCAAATGATGGCTAAAGAAAAGTATAAATTTCCGGCCACCGTCGAATTAGAATATGCTATTCCAGCTGGTTCGGATGCGGTTAAAGAGGTGGCTAAATGTGTGGAATACGCACGGAAAGCGTTGGGTGCCTAAAATAGCCTTAACCATGGATTGGAATGTTTTATGAGCGTATGGAATTCCTTTTCCTGAAGCGCTCATAATTTACTTAGTATAAACTAAATGTTAATAGAGGTATTACCCAGGCTAAGTCTCTGTTAATCCTCTATTATACCTCTGTTACCTCCCCTGTCGACTCCCTATTAATTTTCTATGATACCTTTCAAATTTAGATAAATTGCCTTTTATATGCAATATGATCGCGTTGCATATAAAAGCGATTATTCATCACGTGTTTGCTTTCAATTGCATTCATGAGCACTAACGTGGTTTATCGGTCTCTCCTCTGCCATCAAGGATTTATTTTTATAGAGGAAATATAGCGTATCTTTTGAATAGCCTTCAAATAGGATTTGGTAACAGACTAGCTGTTTCCTGTTAATATAAACTTAATATTTAAGTCATAATCCCGTGATATGTAAAGACTAGCTTTGGGCGTTGAAAATAGATTGTCTTCTGTTTCTAAAATGTTTTAGCTAATGAAAAAAGTATACGTGATGAAATGGGCTTTGTGCTTATTACCTTTAACTTATTTTTCCAATGATTTATCTGCTGCACCTTCGCCAAAGATCGTTACGGTATATGAGAGGCAAGCAAAAATTAATGGGAAAGTGATCGATGAGAACAATCAACCGGTTCCGGGCGCCACTATTACCAATAAGCGTACAGGAAAATCGGCACAAGCTGGAGCAGCGGGAACGTTCACTATTGATGCCCAACAAGACGATGAATTGGTGATTACGTATGTAGGCTTCGAACAGCAATCTGTGCTCGTAAAGGGATCGGGTGTTTTAACGATCCAGCTGCTGACAAAAAGCAACGCACTGGATGAAGTAACCATTTCTATCGGTTATCAAAAGATTCGTAAATCGGATGTAACCGGTGCAATCTCCAGTGTGAAAAGTGAAGAGCTCAACTTAACTGCTCCAAAACTGGGGCAGGCTTTAGTCGGAAAATTAGCAGGAGTTCAGGTATCCCAAACGAGTGGGGCACCCTATGAAAGCACAAAAATACGGGTGCGTGGTGTGGGTTCTATTAATGCTAGTTCTGATCCATTGTATGTGATTGATGGCTATCCAGCAGGAAACAACCTTAACATCAATCCCAATGATATTGAAAGCATCGATGTGCTGAAAGATGCGGCTTCTGCGGCAATCTATGGTTCAAGAGCTGCAGGAGGTGTCGTGTTGATTACCACAAAGCGCGGTAAGGAGGGAGCAAGCCATGTGGATTATGAGGTGACGGGTGGTTTTGGTCAACTTTCCAAAAAAGTGGATCTCTTAAGTGCGGAAGAATTTATTGATCTTTTAATCGATGCGCGTAATAACAGCTATCGTGACTTGATAGAAAACCAGGGGAAAGTATGGAGTGATGACCTCTTGAAGGATAACAATGCAGAGCGGGTAGCCAAAGTCGGAAATGCTGGGTCAGTCATCATTCCTGAAGATATCTATGATTTTTCTACTGCACAGGCAAAAGCTCCGCAATACCATACCGACTGGCAAGACGAACTCTATCGGAATGCGCCGTTTCAACGACATAACCTGTCCATTTACGGAGGGAATGATAAAACACGTTATTTCGTTAGTGGAGCTTATCAAGATCAGAAAGGTATTATGTTGAGGACCGATCAAACATCCTATAATTTCCGAAGTAACATCGATACCAAAGTGGGTGAAAGATTACAGGTAGGTGCTAATGTGGCTTTTACCTATAATGATAACAACGAAGTAGAAACAGGTCGATATGATCACAGTCCGTCGATGGCAGCCTTGCTTTACTTGCCCTATCTACCCGCTAGAGACGAGAACGGTGCACCTATCCAATATGCAATGGGTCAATTATCTGCGGATAATTATGGTATACAGAATCCCGAAAACCCGTTGGCTTATGTGAGTATGGTGAAGAATAACCGTAAGGGTAAGCGGGGCTTATATAATGCATTTGCAAATTTTGAGCTATTGGAAGGACTTCACCTAAAAGTAAATGGTGGTTTGCAAACCTATGATGAAAAATTCGATTATTATAAACCAACAAGCCTCAGTGATGGAAATAATCCACCCTATTCAGACGGTGCCAAGACAGCGGCATACGCACAGGCGGATAATCGTTCGGAGCTGGATAAATTGGGAGAGATCACATTAAACTATAAAAAGACTTTTGGAGAACATGGAATAGATGCTCTTGCCGGATATTCGGTGCAACAAACAAATATCGATTTCCTTTCTGTAAAGGCGAATGGTTTTCAAGGAGATGCGATCAAAGAGATTACCGGTAAAGGTGCCGATGCAACCAATTTCTCTTTGAAAGAGGCCTATAAGTATATCACGACCTTGCAATCCTATTTTAGTAGGATAAATTATAATTACCGGTCTACTTATTTCCTTTCAGCTTCCATTCGTTCAGACGGCTCTTCGCGCTTTGGCCCGAAAAATAAGTGGGGCGTGTTCCCCTCCGTATCGGCGGGGTGGACGCTTTCTAATGAAAACTTTTACAACGATTGGCTAGGTGAGGGATCAACGGCGAAGCTAAGGGCCAGTTGGGGCTTGAGTGGAAATAATAATATTGGAGAATACAAAGCGGTTACCACGTATGGTTCACCTGGCGGGGTGATTTTTGGCGATAAGGTGGCAACAGCTTATTGGCCTGGCGACTTGAAAGACGAATATTTGGGGTGGGAATCTACCTCACAGTTCAATTTTGGTATGGATTTATCCTTATTGCATGGGCGCCTCAACCTGATGGGAAACTATTATATCAGCCGTTCGTATAATCTACTGTTTAATCAACCTGTTTCGGCTGTATCCGGAACATCCAGTGTATTAACAAATTTGAAAAATAGCAAAGTACAAAACAAAGGGTTTGATGTACAGTTAGATGCTACGGCGCTGGAAAAACAAGATTTTAACCTGTCTTTTAGTGGTAACATTAGTGTCAACAGAAATAAGGTTTTAGATATGGGTGGTGCTGCGACGATCCTGACAAATGGAGCTGAGCGTTCGTATAAAACGCACATTACGCAAGAGGGAAGTCCGGTGGGTATGTTTTATGGCTTCAAAGTATTGGGTGTTGCTACAGAAGAAAATTACCAAACAGTGGCACCTTCTGCCGCTCAGTCAAACCCCATGCGCCCGGGAGATCTTTATTTTGAAGACGTAGATGGCAATGGTATTGTAAATGATGATGACAAACAAATCATCGGAAATCCTTATCCTAATTTTACCTATGGATTGGCTATCAGTGCCCGTTACAAACAAGTCGATTTGCGGGCCTCATTTAACGGTTCCCAAGGAAATGATATCTTGGATGGTTACGACTATTACTTGTACAACATGGAAGGTTCTGGAAACCAATATGCAGATGTGGCACAGCGCTATCGTTCGGCGCAAGAGCCAGGGAACGGTAAGGTATATCGCGCATCTAGGGCCGGTACACAGAGTAATAGTACCAGACTATCTACATTTTATCTGCAAGATGGTTCCTATTTCCGGATGACGAACATTCTTTTGGGATATACTTTTCCGACACATTTGGTTTCATCATTGAAAATTTCGGCACTGCGTATTTATGCCAGCATCGATAATCCGTTTACCATTACCAAATACAAAGGGTATAATCCGGAGCCCGATTACAATGATGGAGCGAATTTAACTCCGGGAGTGGATTATGGGCTGTATCCCTTGGTGCGGTCTTATAACTTGGGTTTAAAAGTAACTTTTTAAAGGAAATACAATGAAATTGAAGTATAGTATATGCTGCATAGCTTTGTTAATCGTTAGTGCTTGTAGCAAAGATTTTTTGAATCAAGATGACCCGAATGCCGTTCCTGTAGGCAACTACTTTACATCGGAAAATGACGTCTTGTTAGCCGTAAATGGTCTCTATCAATCGCTTCGCGGCGGTAATACGCTAGGCGAAGGAAGTAATCTATTCAGTGAACAACGATCGGATAACACGGGAACAAACGATAACCAATCGAACGCCGGCGAACCGTTTCAGTTTAATGATTTCTCGATTTTGCCTAGTAATACGTATCTCAAAAACCATTGGGTAGATATGTACGACGGGATTGCCCGTTGCAATACCTTGCTTGCCCATATCGATGAAGTAAGCTTTAATGATGAAGAAACAAAAAAACGCTATGCTGCTGAAACTAAATTTGTTCGTGCCCTGCTGTATTTCCATCTGGTACGGAAGTGGGGCGATATTCCCATGACTACTCAGCCCGCTAATAACCTAGATGAAGTATCGGCTATGGCTTATCGGCAAAAAGAGGATGTGGTATATGCGCAGCTTGTCCAAGACCTCACGGAAGCATTAGACAGTAATCTACCTAACGAACAATGGAGTTACGCTGTGGGGAGAACATCTAAGGCTGCAATCAATGCTTTACTTGGACAAGTCTACCTAACCATGGGGGCTACCTTAGAAGGCAACAGTCAGGAGAATTTTCAGCAGGCTGAAAAATACCTGGCAGCGGCCTATGAAATGCGTAGCTTTGGGAAGCTCAGCGAAATTCCATATACCGATGTATTTGATGTGACGAAGAAAAATACGTGTAAAGAATTAATCTTTCAAATAGAGTACTTACAAGGTGATCAGAATTATAAATCGACCATCGCTGCGGATAATCAGGCTAAAGGCGAAAAGATCAACTCGCAAAAAGTGACTACCGGCGTGGGCGGAAACGTAACCCATGATTTGGTATATGATTATGAAAATGGCGACACTAGGAAAGATTTTTCTATTAAATTCGCTAAAGACCCAACCGTGAATGATTGGTTTATTACCAAATTCAGGGATGCGAGCGACGCTGCAGGGACACAGGGATATGGAGGTAATGATTGGATTGTCATTCGCTATGCGGACGTCATGCTCTTGCTCGCAGAAACGAAATGGCGTTTGGGTAAAAATGATGAGGCAATTACCTTATTGGATGAAGTAAGGGAGCGGGCAGGATTGCCAAGTTATGCTGAATCCATGAAGCAGGCTACTTATGCACAGCAATATCCTACTTTAAAGGAGGCCCTGCTACATGAAAGACGGGTAGAGTTGGCTTTTGAAAACCACCGGTGGTTTGACCTGATCAGAAATTATAACGCAGACGAACTGGTCAGCTACTTTAGATCAAAAAAGCAAGATGATTTTGGCTTAGCTAACTTAAAAAATATTACGACAAAAGATCGGTATTTTCCAATACCGTATGACGAATATAAACTGGATCCTGAAAAGATGTATCAAAATCCGGGGTATTAACATATGCTACTAATTGTCATGTATAAATCATTCTTTAGGAAAGAGGAATAAAGATTTGCATATGTGTATTTTGTACACTATCTTTGTGTCATCATAATTTAGGTTTATAATTGGTTAGTTAAAAAACCTTCAATCTCCCCGGTTGAAGGTTTTCTTTTATGGCTTTTTCCTATTAAATATGGGATTTCTGTGAGCAAACTTCGGGTGAATAGCTGGTGGGTATTTGAATAAAGTACGAATATCGTTACGATTTAATAGGATTGTCCTTACAACGCTTTTCCCGTTATTTTTTGTTTAATACGATCTCTTAACTGAATAATGTTGGGCTTATGCGGTAGAAGTATAACTAACCTTTCTGCCCATTGTAAAGCATCTTTCAAAGCAGGATCGTTGGCAGGTAATACCATAGCGAATGCATTACTGGTTTCGTAGAGATGAACGGAGACATCGTTGGTATAGATCTTTTGTAAGAAGACCTTATCTTCAGCAGATATTTCTGTGCTGTCCCGTTTCCCGTTCCTATAGGGTTTCATGAGCTCTGCATAACGTCTTCGATCTTCGTTATCCATACTATCTTGTGATATATTCATCCGTTCGGCTACATAAGCATAGCCCACTTCTTTAGTCAAGTCAACATCTTTTATTTTTTGCGCGTAGAGCAATTGATAGCGATTAATACCGTCCAACTGTTTTGGGTTAAGTTGTTGTTGGAGCATTTTCATTTGCTTAAAAATCAGGGGTATTTTTTGCATTTGATTTTCCTTCATCGCAGTACCGAAGGCGTCATACAATAAGGAAAAAAGCTTGGGAGCCCATTTTTTCTGGTTTACCTGATCGGTTGAAGGATAAGCCTGAATGATTTGGTTAAAGGCTGCTCCGTTGGCTTTGTTGAGGTTATTGATGATGAAATCCAGGTTGGCTGGCTTGTTCCGTTCCGCGCCTGGTTGAGCGCTTATGTAGGCATCAAATGCTGTACTGTTATCCAATCCTACGTCTTTTTTCTGTACGATATAATCCCTTAGGAAAGAGATATCCCGGTTTCCTTCTTGAAATTGCTTATCCATATGGGCCAATACCTGTTGATCGTTTTTTTTCAAGGCTTCATGGGCATAAGCAATAAAACGATCGGGTTCTTGGTAATCGACCACACGGGCAAGTAAAACACCTGTTGGACTTAAGTAAAGATAGGTAGGGTAGGCATGTACTTCATATTGTTTCGCTAATTGAGGCCCTTCACCTTTCTCCGCATTCAGCTTGTAATTAATGAAGGATTCGTTATAAGCTTTTCCAACTGCTGGAAGTGGCAATACCTCTTGATCCATTCGTTTACACGGAGCGCACCAATCGGTATAAACATCCACAAAAATAGGTTTATTTTGCTCTTTGGCTAATTGCAAGAGTGCTTTCCACGATCCTTCAAAGAACTGAACACCGTCTGCCGCCTTACTCCGTATCGGTGAAAGAAGCATTGCAACATAAATCAAGGTACTAGCCAAGCTTATTTTCATAATCAATGTTTTTATTGATTCATTCAAGTAAAAATAAGCTTTATGAAGAGGATTGTCAACCCCGTTCCGCTTCATGTGCTCGGGATGACGAATAAGGTATTACACTAATCTAATGAGAGGACGTTCCGATATTTAGGTGAACTTTCAGATCGTCATAAAATAAAACAACAAACAGCGTTATTGTTTTTTCTAAGAATTTTTGTTTTACTCCCTTTATTGTGTAAAATTGCACCCATTAATTTAGTGGATTTCAAGAAATTGTGGGGCAGTTGCTTCATCTTTGAAATGATGCCAAACGAGAAAATATACCTAAATATAGATGAAAGAATATCATAACCGGTATACCGCCTTGGATGTTTTCCGGGGGTTAACGATATGTTTCATGATTATCGTGAACAGCCCAGGTGCTGGAGCTGTACCTTATGCACCATTAAGCCATGCGGTTTGGCATGGTTTTACACCAACCGACTTGGTGTTTCCTTCCTTTTTATTTGCCGTTGGTAATGCCTTAAGCTTTTCAGAAAGAAAGTTTAATGCGATGACCACTGGTAAGGTATTCGCTACAATATTTAAACGGGCATTGATCATTTTTCTACTGGGTTTTTTGATGTACTGGTTTCCCTTTTTTAAGGTAAGTGAACAGGGTGGTATAATTCCTTTCCCTTTTAGTGAAACCCGTGTATTTGGTGTTTTGCAGCGCATCGCGTTATGTTATTTATGTGCAGCATTATTCGTGCGTTTTGTTCATCGGCGTTATCTGTGGTGGATAGGTGCATTGCTTTTACTTGCTTACTGGGCGATATTAGTAATTTTTGGTACTGGAGATCCGTTTTCGTTAGCAGGTAATGCCATTGCCAAACTAGACTTGTGGTTACTTGGTGCGCGACATTTATATCATGATCACGGAGTAATTTTTGATCCTGAAGGCTTATTAAGCACCTTACCGGCTATCGTCAATGTGCTTGCCGGTTATCTTACTGGTCATTATTTACAGAAAAAAGCTTCATCGGCCGAATGCCTGAAGCGGCTAGTGCTGTTTGGTGTCTTGGCTATCGTACTGGCGCTCTGTTGGAACCCTTGGTTTCCCATCAATAAAAAAATATGGTCAAGTACTTTTGTTCTATTAACGGTTGGAATCGACTTGCTTATATTGCCACTGTTGGTATTGGTGAGTGAAAATGCAGCAAATCAACCACGAATCTGGACGCGTTTTTTTACGATTTTGGGTAAAAACCCCTTGTTTATTTACTTGCTCTCAGAAATCGGATTGGTGTCGTTAGGAACCTTTCCGATAGGCAGGCGTTCATGCTATGAATGGATAAATCTAGATGTGATTCAACCTTTACTGCCAGGATCAGCCGGATCGTTGCTTTTTGCACTCCTGTTTATGTTCAGCTGCTGGTTAGTGGGATGGTTTCTGGATAAAAAGGGCATTTATATTAGGGTGTAGGTTGAACGATACCGGACAATTAGTGTTCGGTATCGAACACTTTTACGGAGTAAAATTAAGCCCTTGGGCATATAAGCTGCAATAAGGTCGTGGCAAGTTTTTTGTCTGAACTTGCTTAACGATAAATATGCTTAAATATGATCCAGACACTTTTCAAAATTTCCTGGAGAAATCTTTGGAAAAATAAATCCTTTACGTTAATCAATATCGTAGGTCTAGCCATTGGGATGGCTGTCTGTTTACTAATTTATACCTATATCCAGTTTGAGCTAAGTTATGACAAGTTTCATAGCAAAGCAGATCGGATATACCGTTTGTCTGCTGATTTAAAGCTCCCGAAAGAAACCTTGCGCGAAAGTTATTCGCCCTCGGCAATCAGCCACCAACTAATGCAGGATGAACCTGAAGTAGAAAACGTTGTACGCTTAATGCCTTTCAGTTTGTTGGTGCAACACAAAACGGATAAGTATCAGGAAACACGTACGTTTTTTACCGATTCAACACTTTTTTCAATTTTCGATTTACCCCTCGTAAAAGGAGACGCCAACACGGCTTTAAAAGAGCCTTTCACCGTAGTGCTTTCTCAATCAACAGCTAAGAAGTATTTCGGCAATGAAAACCCTATAGGACAGACACTACACATCATGCAAGATGCCATGCCAATGAAAGTTACGGGTGTTATGGCGGATATGCCTTTGGCTTCGAGTTTTCAGGCAGACCTTTTTGTTTCCTTAAATACGATTGAGCGCATCTTTAAATATCAGTTAAATGATATGTGGGCTAATTTTTCAAGTGTATCCTTTCTGCTATTGAAAAGGGGAGTGGATGCCAATCAATTCGCGTCAAAACTTCCCGGATTTCTGGAAAGACGATTTCCGAAAGAACTTAAGGAAAACAACAATATGTCGCTTGCGCTACACTTGGAGCCTTTGACGGATATTTACCTAAATGCTGACCGGATTGCACATGATAATTTCCTAACGGGAAACCGTAAAAATAACCATGTCTTTTCTAGCATCGTCTTTTTTATCATTTTGATAGCGGCGATAAACTTTATCAACCTGAGTACAGCAAAAGCGGTGGAAAGAGCGAAGGAAGTTGGTGTTAGAAAAGTCGTTGGCGCTCATCGGATACAACTGGTCGCACAGTTTCTTGTCGAAGGCCTAATCGTCAGCTTAATGGCTTGTTTTTTAGGGATACTTTTGGCTCAGGTATTGTTACCAGCCTTCAATACCCTAGCCGGCAAATCGATTAGCCATACTGTTGTTGATTACCCCGGCCACTTGTTGCTCCTTTTTGCTGCGGCACTTGCTGTTGGGCTGCTAGCGGGACTATATCCAGCCTTTGTATTGTCGGGTTTTAAACCCATAGCCGTTTTAAAAGGCCGTTATGTATCCTCTTCTGGTGGAGTGCGGTTTCGAAAGGCCTTGGTAGTGGCACAATTTACAATTGCTATTGCCTTGATTACCATTACCTTAGTGGTATACCATCAACTGCATTTTATGCGGTCAAAATCCTTAGGTTTTGATAAAGAACAAACCTTGGTAATTGAAACACGCTTTGATACCAAGCAGGAAGCGTTTAAAACAGCATTATCCGATATTCCGGCGGTTAAAGGGGCTACTTTATCGGGAAGTGTACCAGGTTCGGCTAACAATCTCCTCTACACCGAACTGGAAAATAGTAATGGGGACATGCAGGCAGGTACGATTGATCAATATATCATTGATTATGAATTCATTCCGCAATATGGTATGAATATGCAGGCAGGAAGAAACTTTTCCCGGAATTTTGGCGACGATACAACCACCCGGATGCTCATCAATGAAGCGGCTGTGCGTACTTTGGGGTATACAAATGCAGCGGATGTTATTGGTAAAAAATTCAAGTTTAATCCGAATGGAAATAATGGTCAGATTATAGGCGTGGTGAGCGACTTTAATTTTCAGTCTTTACATCAAGTGGTCAAACCACTCACATTAATGCTCGGAAAGGGAAATTTTTCTAATTACATTTCCATCAAATTACAGGGTAATGATTTACCGGCGACGATGAAGGCCATTGAAGCGCGATGGAACCAGACGATCCCAAACCGACCGTTTAATTATTTCTTTGCTGATGAATATTTCGATCGGCAGTATAAAGCGGAAGTGCAATTTGGTAAATTATTCTTAAACTTCACCGTATTAGCCATTTTTATTTCATGCCTGGGTTTATTAGCGCTAACAGCTTATAGTGCCCTTCAGCGACAGAAGGAAATTGGCATCCGAAAAGTTTTAGGTGCCAGCGCTGGACTTATTGTTCGATTATTATCGTTCGATTTTCTTAAGCCCATTGTCATCGCGCTCTTTATAGCAATTCCGATGGTATGGTTGAGTATGGATCACTGGCTAAGCAATTTTGCCTACCATATCGATATGGCTTGGTGGATGTTTGCGGCTGGGGGTATGCTGGCTATACTCGTAGCCTTTATAACGGTCGTTTTTCATGCCATAAGAGCGGCTCGGGTTAAGCCAGTGGTGAGTTTAAGGGATGAATAAAATTTAGAACGACGTAGGTAGTTAGCTGGTGGTTTTTCCATCGGTGATACAGCCTGTAGAAGCAGAAGAAACCAATTGTACATACTTCGATAATACACCTTGTGTAAATTTTGGTGCTGGTTGGCGCCATGCTGCTCGGCGTTTATCGAGTTCCGCTGCGCTAATGTTGGCATCTATACGCTGCTTACGGATATCGATGGTTAGGAGATCACCGTCTTTTAATAAGGCTATAAGCCCACCATCGAAGGCTTCTGGGCAGATATGCCCCACTACAAAGCCATGGGTACCACCAGAAAATCGGCCATCGGTAATCAACGCTACTTCTTTGCCTAGGCCGGCGCCCATGATTGCTGCGGTAACTTTTAACATTTCTGGCATTCCGGGGCCTCCTTTTGGTCCAACGAAGCGTATGACGATAACATTTCCTTTGCTAATGAGGCCTTGTTTTACGGCGGCTACGGTTTCGTCTTCGCTATCAAATACCTTAGCTTTACCCTCAAAAAACAGGCCTTCTTTGCCTGTTATTTTGGCTACGGCTCCTTGGGTGGCAATATTTCCATAGAGAATCTGTATGTGTCCGGATGATTTCAGCGGATTGTGCACCGGTGATAGGATGTTTAATGTATTGTCCCAAGGGGCGATTTCTTCCAGGTTTGCCCGAAGTGTTTTTCCGGTAACGGTTAAGCAATTACCATCAAGCAGCCCTTCATCCAAGAGTATTTTTAAAATTGCGGGGGTACCCCCGCAATCGTGTACATCTTCCATCAGGTATTTGCCACTGGGCTTGAGATCGGCTATTAGCGGCGTGTGGTTGCTGATGTACTGGAAGTCGTCCAGGCTTAGGGGTAGGTGGAAGGCCTGGGCGATGGCCAAGTAGTGCAGTACGGCATTGGTAGATCCGCCGAGTGCCATAACAACCACAAGTGCGTTTTCCAACGATCTGCGGGTAACGATATCGCGCGGCTTGAGGTCTAGTTCCAGTAGATGCCTAATGGCCGCTGTTGCTGCTACGCATTCTTGTTTTTTTTCAGCGCTAATGGCTGGATTGGATGAGCTATAGGGCAAGGAAAGTCCTAGGGCTTCAATGGAAGAAGACATGGTATTTGCGGTATACATGCCGCCGCAAGCGCCTGCACCGGGGCAGGCATGGCGGATAATCGCATCTAGCTCGTCCTTGTCAATCAGGCCAGCTACTTTGGCGCCGTATGCTTCAAAGGTAGAGAGTATATTGATTTTTTCGCCTTTATGACGGCCGGAATGGATGCTCCCTCCATAAATCATTAACGAAGGGCGATTAAGCCTGCCCATGGCAATAGCTGCACCGGGCATATTCTTATCGCAGCCCATAACGGTGATCAATCCATCATACCACTGTCCATTCACCACGGTTTCGATGCAATCTGCAATAAGATCGCGTGAGGGTAGTGAAAAATTCATCCCTTGCGTTCCCATGCCGATGGCGTCGCTTACGCCGATGGTGTTGAAGGTGAGTCCGGTTAGCCCTACGCTGGGCATGTTAGCCGCAACAATTGCTGCGAGATCATTGAGGTGCATATTGCATGGGTTGCCTGCATAGCCAGCACTGGCGATGCCTATTTGCGGCAGTTTAATGGTTTTTTCATCTAAGCCGATAGCGTGTAGCATGGCTCGTGAACCGGGTTGGTCTTCGTTTTCGGTAAGGTTACGGCTAAATTTATTCAATACGGTTTTCATAAGATATGGAATGCTATGTTAATAAATTGCGCTAATTGCATTAGTCTGGAATGGATGTGCCACCGCCATCGCTGGATAAATAAGCAGCCTCAACGAGTCGCATAGTATTGTAAGCGTGCTTTACGGAGGTAATATGTGCAGCAGCTGGATTGGCAATGGCATGTTGTAAATCGGCCATGGTGGCAATGAAGGCATCTGGATACCATGCACCGGGAATGTCTGCTTCAACCCATCCTGCTGAATGCTCTGAAAGGAAATAGGCAAAATGGTCTGCTTCTCCTTTGGGGAAATTGATGTTTTTCCCTAGCGTGGCTTTGATAGCACCGCTTGTTCCTTCCCATTTTACGAAAGAATCCTGCTGTTCTAATCCGAAGTCATGTCCATGATTGGTATTGATGAATGCACGGATAGGCTGATCGTAATCAAAAATGATGACCGAACGGGTGGAAGCCAATTGCATCTGTTTGGGGTGTTGGAACGTTTTAGCATAAATCTGTTTAGGCATTCCAAGAAAAAATTTGATCATATCCATATAATGGATGCTGTGATATAAGATCTCCATACGCGGTATGCCGAATAAAAATTCCCACAACTCCCAAGGATGGTAAATGTTCATCCGAATTTCCATATCATGTAAGGTACCAATGGCTCCTTGATCGATCAGGTTTTTGGCAGCAATTATGGAGGGAATCAGTTTCATCTGAAAGTTTACACTCGCCGTGAATTTTTTTGAGGTACAGATATGGAGAATCTCTTTGGCTTGTTTCAATGTTTCTCCCATTGGTTTCTGCATCATAACATTGGCGCCGACTGGGAGTGCTTGGAGGATGGGAATTATCTGGGATGCTGGAACCGCAATATCAAATATTACTCCAACGGGCGAACGATGGATAAGCGTTTCTAAGGAATCGTATACATGTGGTATCGCGTATAGGGAAGCCATGCGTTGTGCCTTTTCGGCTTGCATATCATAGATTCCGAGAACAGACCATTGCGCTTTTTGATAAGCAGGAAGGTGGGCTTCTTCTACGATGCTGCCAGCACCGATTAGCACAATAGGCCGTGGATTGATTGGTAATTGAAAATCTGCTGATAAGGTATAAGGATTCATTGGCATGCTCATAAGATGATCTGGTAAAAGTCGAGTGCATTTTGATAAAATATGCTGTGCATATCATCTTGGGAAAGTGCTCGGCACAATTGTATTGCCGTATTAAACCAGCGGTTGTAATCCGCTGCCAGCGTTACTACCGGCCAATCACCACCAAAAGTAATGCGCTTCGGGCCGAAGAACTCCAAGGCGGTATCCACATAAGGTTGAATATCTATTATTGCCCATTTCTTCCAATCGGCTTCTGTAAGTAGACCGGAAAGCTTACAATATACATGCGGATGCGCTGCGAGCTCCATCATGTGGTAGCGCCATTGGCTGAATTCTTTTGTTCGGATAGCAGGTTTTCCAAAATGATCGAGTATATAGTGGTTATCGGGCGCTGCCTGTACTAGGCTCAAGGCAGCAGCTAGCTGATGGGCTTTCACGCCTAAGTCAAAGCTGAACTTATGCTGATGCAGTAATTCCATGTTAGCAACAAAGCGTGGATTTTTATATAAGGAGCTTGGTTCTTCTTCCAACCTACGGATACCTTTTACCAGTGGATTGCTAGTTAGGACTCGTATTTGTTCATGTGCATCATCCGATTCCAATGGGAAAAACGGGATAATGCCGCAGATACGGGAATCTTGGGCGGCTAATTGGCTGACATAGTTAAGCTCTTGAAGATATTCATCTGGTAAACATTCGCATTGTATAAATATGATATTCGAAATTGGTACGTCAGCGGTAGCTTGGTTATATTCCGTTAATCCGAAAGATTGGTTTATCGGAGCAACCTCATTCAACCAGGGATAATTCATTTGCTTAAGATCCCAAAAATGCGCATGGGCATCCGTTATACGAAGGTCAATAGCATTGGTGTTTGACTTGTTCATAGATTTTTTAAAGGTATAAGGAATATGATCGTTGAAATGATATTGGATTGACTAGTATCGATACGAATTTGATGAAAGCATAAATTATTGCTGTATTTATATTACTTTTGATATTGAATTGACCTAATTGTTCTAAATTTAAAGAATTTCTGCTAAAAAAATATATATAAGCTAATGAAAGCTATTTTTGCTAAACCACCTCTGGGTAGCCGTGCCACTTTTCAAGTGAGGAAAGATAATTTTGATATATTGGATACGAAGTGGCATTATCACGCAGAATATGAGTTAGCTTATATTCATTATCCTTATGGTAAACGGATAGCGGGAAATAGTATGGCTACATTTGAAGATGGGGATCTGGTTTTTTATGGCCCTAATCTTCCACATGCCTGGTCGCACGAATTTGTTGCCGAGCAGAAAGCAAATACTTTTGGGGTGAATGAGGAGCCTGCACATTACGCGATTGTGGTTCATTTCAGTGAATCTTGTTTTGGCGAATCCTTTTTCACTATTCCCGAAATGAGTGTTATTCAGTTAATCTTAAAGAAAAGTACCCGAGGTATAGTGGTTCATGGCGAATCGAGAAAACGCATTGCAAAGTGGATGATCCAATTACCAGATAACGTAGGGTCTAAACGAGTCATTTTATTATTGCAAATATTAGAGGAGTTATCAATAACGAAGGAGTACAATCTGCTTTCTTCTACTGGTTATTGGGATAATCTGAATGGACATGATGCGGTGCGAATGAGTAGCATTTATGATTACATTATTCAGCATTTCACCAAAGAAATTGCATTGGAGGAGATTGCCGCGCGAGCACATATTTCTCCTTCCGCATTCTGTCGATATTTTAAAGCCCGAACCAAACGAACGCTGAAGGAATTTATAAATGACTTACGCATCAATTATGCTTGTCAATTGCTGGAAGAAAATCGACATAGTATTACTCAAATTTGTTTTGAAGTGGGATTCAATAATATCTCTAACTTCAATCGTCGATTTAAAGAAATCAAAGGAATAACCCCGCAGCAATACCGGGCCAATATACTTAGCCTATCCCATACCGACAGTAAACGAGTGGTATAACAATCGCTCTTTACTTGAGTATGCTCCATTCTTCATGCGCGCCATTGTAAAATTCATTGGTTTACCATACTACTTGCCCCTTAAGCAATTATAGGTCAATTAGGTACATAAATCCGATAATGTAGTATTGGCTATTGGGAAATCGAAAACCTACTTTTGAAATGAATCGATTGCCTGGAGTGGCCATTGTCAAAATCTCCAACATAAATCTTTCGCAACAAGAGAATATCGTGTTTCTAAATTAATCCTAATATGAAAACTAATCGTTATGAGACTTATCGTTAATCTGAAAACGGCATTATTGTCCTTTATGGTAATAATGGCTTTGACAATACCCGCATTTTCACAGAATGGTCTTATTTCGGGAAGGGTTGTAGACAAGAATGGCAGACCGGTAGTTGGTGCAACCGTTTTGCTGAAACAGCAAAGTACCCGAGGTATAAGCGATAGCCTAGGTAAATTCCAGATCCATACAACTACGACAAAAGGTACACTGGTGGTATCTAATGTAGGGTTTATTTCGAAAGAAGTTTCCTTTAGCACGCTAGAACCATTACAAATTGTGCTGCAGGAAGATCAGACCCAGTTGGACGAAATTGTTGTAGTGGGCTATGGCAAACAGAAAAAAGTGAATCTGACCGGATCGGTGGCTACTATTTCGGGAGATGAAATCCGGGAAACGCCAACGACCAATTTGATGAACGCTATTGGTGGAAGACTTCCGGGCGCCGTAACGGTTAATGGAAATGGTAGACCGGGCAGCGGGTCTAGTTTGCAGATTAGAGGGTTTAGCACCTTGAATAATAATGATCCTTTATATGTAGTTGATGGTGTGGTGCGGACTGATGGGATTGGTAATTTAGATGCGGCGGAAATAGAAAGTATGTCTATTTTGAAAGATGCTTCTGCTGCTGCGGTATACGGAGCTAGAGCGGCAAATGGTGTAGTGTTGGTAACAACAAAGAGAGGTGCGTTGGGAAAACCGGTATTCAGTTATTCGGGTTTGTTTGGTATACAAACGCCTACGCAGTATCCGCGTATGATGAATGCGCTGGAATATGCGACTTTTCGTAATGCGGGATTACGTAATATGGGATACGATATTACGAACCCTGCCCATACCGGTATGTTTTATACGGACGAGGAAATTGATGGCTTCCGTAATGGTGGAACGGATTGGTATGACCTCACCTTTAAGAAAAATAGTGTGCAAACCCAACACAGCCTGACGATAAATGGGGGGTCGGAAGCGATCAGATATTTTTCTGCATTGGGGTATACGGATCAGGATGGGATGTACGACAACATCAATTTTAAACGGTATAATTTACGTACGAATGTAGATACCCGTATTAATAAGCGGTTTCAGATTGGATTGAACCTGGAAGGGCGTCAGGAGGTATCTAAAACTCCGGGATGGGATGCGAATCAATTGTTTCAGTACATCCAACTTTCTAACCCAACATTACCGGCCTATACAAAAAGTGGGCGGCCATTTAATACCAATGGTGCGCATCCGGTAGAGATGATTTACAATTCGGGTTACGGAAATAATCAATACAGTGTTTTCCAAGGGACATTGCAGCTTGACCATCAACTGGATTTTATTACAGAGGGATTGTCAATTCAGGGTGTTTCATCCTATTATAAGCAACACCTTTTTAACAAGAGTTTTGTTATGCCGCATACGATGTATGAGGAGGATGAGAATGGCAATATCACGAATACGAAGGTTACGGGTGATCCGACTTTTTTAACGGAAACGTTTCAGGAAATCAACAATGTTACGCTCAATGCCTCGCTGCGCTATGCGCGCACCTTTGGAGATCATGACCTGAGTGGGCTGATGCTTTTCGAACAGTTTAAATCATCGGGCAATGGCTTTGATGCGGCTAGACGCGATTTCCATACCAACATTAAAGATGAGTTTTTTGCCAGTGGCCCTAATAATCAAACGATTGGCGGCAGTGGTATCGTAAATGATGCCCGCCGCAGCTTGGTGGGAAGGGCAAATTATGCGTTTCGCGGGAGGTATTTGTTTGAAGGGACTTTCCGTTATGATGGGTCGTACCGGTTTCCGGAAGGGCGTCGCTTCGGTTTTTTTCCTGCATTTTCTGCTGGATGGCGGTTGTCTGAGGAAGGGTTCTTTAAAAATTCGGCTGCCTTGGGTTTCGTGAATGATCTTAAGCTACGAATATCAAAAGGAGTGATTGGTAATGATCGTGTCTCAGCATTCCAATTCATGGATGCATATACCATCGTAACGGGCTCGGGCCCTATATTCGACGGGCAACCACAACCATTGATTAATTACGGGGTTTACCCTAATCCCAACATCACCTGGGAGAAACAAGACAATACTAATTTTGGTTTAGATGCTTCGCTTTTTAATAGCGTGCTGGGTGTTGAGTTTGATTATTATTTCAGGAATACGAAAGATATCTTGTGGTCGAGAGACAGATCGGTGCCGGCAACTTTTGGTAGGGGGCTGCCAAATGAAAACTATGCCGTGGTGAAAAGTAAAGGCTTGGAATTTACCATAAACCACCAGTATCATATTGGTCAGGTAAATTATCACCTTCGCTTAACGGGTAGTTATGCAAGCAGTAAGGTAACGCAGATAGATGATCCGGCTAATGCGCTTGATTTCCAGAAACAGCTGGGCCGCCCGGTGGGCTTTCTTGCAGGCTATCAAGCGGAGGGAATTTTTCAAAATCAGGAGGAAATAGATAACTGGTATGGGGGTACACAGTTTGGTTATAAACCACAACCTGGAGATATTAGGTATGCTGATCTGGACGGTGATAATCGGATTACCATCAGTGATCAACAGGTTTTATCGGATTATGGGGCTACGCCACGCATCATGTATGGGATTGCCGGCGGCTTTAGCTGGCGTAATATTGATCTCGACTTTCTCTTTCAGGGGGCTACGCAACGTGCCATGTTTTTATCGGGTACTGCTCGGGTGATGTACAACAATGGTTCGTACAATAATTTTGCTTACCTAGACGATGCATGGTCGGCCGAAAACCGGGAAGGGAAGTACCCCGAAGCATGGGTGGGATCTAACACTATCAATGATAGGAACTCTAGTCTGTGGCTACGGAATACGGGATACATACGCTTAAAAACGCTTAACCTGGGCTACACGTTTCGCTCGGAATGGTTGGCATCGCGGCATATCCAACGCTTAAAGGTGTTTGTTTCGGGATACAACTTGTTTACTTGGAGCGGATTTAAAGAGTTTGACCCGGAGGCAGAAACCGGGGGTGGGTGGTATTATCCACAGCAACGTAATATAAATATTGGTATCAATGCATCATTTTAATCGCTTATAACGATGATTAGGAAATATTTAACAAGCTTAGTGTTGGGCAGCATCGTGCTTCTGCTGTGCGCTTGCAACAAAGATTTTTTAAATCCGGATAATCCGGGAGAAATTACCGACGAAGATGTATGGAAAGACGAAAATCTGATACGGATGTATGTCAACAGTTTATACAACACACGTGGTGGATATGATTATCTGAATACGCTGGATAATATTACCGATGAGGGTCGGAATAATTATCCGCAATATGCGCCCAACTTGATTTTGGCCGGGCAGTGGGATCAGATTTCGAACCCAATGGATATTTGGGGGGGTGCTTATGAAGGGATCAGAAAGGCTAATGAATTTTTCGCCCGTATTGATGAAGCTCCTGTTGAGGAACAGGCGAAAACAGAGATGAAGGGGGAGGCGCGCTTTCTGAGAGCTTTTCTATATTTTGATCTCCTGAAACGTTATGGTGGTGTGCCGCTTATTGAACATGCGCAGAGCCTGGAAGAAGATCTGGAGGTAAGCCGCAATACGCTAGACGAATGTTTTGCTTTTGTTGATCGTGAGCTGAGTTTAGCGGCGGAAGAACTTCCGGTTTCAGTTCCGCGAGGTAGGGCATCAAAGGGTGCGGCAACGGCATTGCGGGGCCGCTTAGCGCTTTACTATGCTAGTCCTTTTTATAACGAAGGACAGGATAACGAACGCTGGAAAAATGCGGCTGATATCAACAGGTCTATTATTATCGATGGAGGCTATAGCCTCTATCCGGATCTCAATCGACTCTGGCTGGAAAAGGGTGCTAATCCGGAAGCGGTATTTGAGGTGCAGTATCGATTACCTGAAAAGCAGCATAGCTGGGACTCCGGTCTGAAACCGCTTATTTTTGCAAACGATAATGCGGGGCAGCTATCCCCGCTACAAGAATTGGTAAACGCTTTCCCGATGAAAAATGGTAAGCTGATCGCCGAAGCTGGTTCGAGTTATGACGAAGGCCACCCGTATGAGGGGCGTGATGATCGGTTTTATGCTTTTATTGCCTATAATGGCTCTAAAATGAAGGGAACGAATAGTGGCCCGCCGGTGAAGGAAACAACGTTGCAGATCTATCAGGGTGGGCGTGATTATGATGCAGACCCCACGGCGAAAATATACAACACCATTACGGGGTATTATACACGGAAGGCTATAAATCCGGAGAACACGGAATATATTGGGAATAGGGGGAGCGACCAACCGTGGATAGAAATACGCTATGCCGAGGTATTGCTGAATTATGCTGAAGCGCAAAATGAATATTTAGCTAGCCCTGACGCAAGTGTTTATGAGGCGGTCAACGCTATTCGGGCGAGAGCGGGTATTACGAGTCCGCTTGTTATGGGGAGTTTGAATAAAGATGCCATGCGCTCCTTGATCAGGAATGAGCGTTATGTTGAACTTTGTTTTGAGCAGAAGCGGTACTGGGATATCAGGCGCTGGAATTTAGCGGACGAGATGCTAAATGGGAAACGCTATACAGGGGTATTTATCAAGCGCCAGGCGGATGGTAGTTTTACCTACGAATACATTCCGGTGGATGCGCGGCCAAATGTATTTACGCCTGCCATGAAGTTTATGCCTATTCCGCAACAGGAGATTACCAAGAACAGAAATTTAGAACAGAATGAAGGATGGGATTAACGATTAAAAAGATCGTATGGCTATTCATTTGCCAGGCGGTGATCATACCGTTGTGTACGGCACAGGACATCATCAAGCCAAACGATTTCATGTTCTTAGAAGGCCTGACCAAGGCGGTATTGGATAGCTCGCGTATACAGCCGGGGCAGCAATTGGTAGCACCTTTTGGTGCCAATAATACGGGGGGTGTCTTGATACGGCCCGGAGGTAGAGCAACATACCCTTCTTTTTGGATCCGGGATTACGCCATGACGCTTAGTAGTGGCTTTGTTGCTAATGAGGAGCAAAAGCATATGCTCCTGCTGACGGCTTCGACGCAATGCAACCAATCGTGGATCACGAAAGGGGGGAGCTTGGTGCCGCTTGGTGCAATTGCAGATCATATACGGGTGGATGATCGTAAGCCGATCTACTTTCCAGGCACCTATGATTATGAGGAGCAGGGCGTAGAGGAGTTTGGTATGACGCCTCCTTATTGCGATCAATTTTATTTTATCGAGATGGCCGATTATTATCTTCGGACTACAAATGATGATAAAATTCTGGAGGAGAAAATCAAGGGTACCCGGCTGATAGATCGACTGGAAATGGCCTTCAAAGTTCCTCCTTCACGGGCACAGAGCGCATTGGTATATACTACCGATAATTTCCGAGGTGTTGATTTTGGCTTTCGGGATGCTATTCGTATTACGGGCGACTTAAGCTATCCCTCGATCTTGAAATACCGAGCAGCGCTTCAATTGGCGGCTATTTTTGATCGGCTAAAAGATCAGGAGAAGGGAAAAATTTACCGGCACATCGCGCAGCGATTAAAGGAAGAAATTCCGCGCACTTTTCTGAATCGGGATGGGATGTTAAGGGCAGCTAATGGGAAGAGTGGGCAGCCTGATGTATGGGGAACAGCGCTTGCCATTTACCTTGGTATTTTGGAAGATGGGGCAGCGTTATGGGCTGCGCAGCACTTGGCTAATGCTTACCAAAATGGAAAACTTGCGTATAAAGGGAGTGTTAGGCATATTATCGCTGGAGAAGATTTTAGCGAAGAAACGGCTTGGGAAGATGCCATCGTACCGCATAATCAATACCAAAATGGTGCTTATTGGGGAACCGCCACCGGTTGGGTTGCGTTTGCAATAGCGCAAGTTGATGAGTCGCTCGCATCACAGCTGGTAAGCGAATATATCGATGGTCTTCGGGAAAGTGATTTTAGAAAAGGTGGTGAATTTTCAGGGCCTTATGAGTGTTATTACCCACCACAATACACGCGTGGACCTGTTTACCTGACAACAGTAAGTTGTCCTTATAGTGTATTAAAATCGATGCTCCAGAAAAAATAGCATATTAGCACGTAAATTGATTGTTCGGATAATGAAATCATTGAAAAACTATCTTTTATATCTCCTGATCTTGCTTCCACTATGGATGATGGGAAGCACCATTCGACCAGATGAGCTAACGTGTGAGTACCTGAAAAAACCTTTGGGCTTGGATGTGCACTTGCCCAGGTTCAGCTGGACTCTTGCGGCAGATAAAAGGGATCAGCAACAAATGGCTTATGAACTTATTGTAGCGGATAATTTGGAAGCTATTCAAAAAAAGAAGGGTACGGTATGGTCTACGGGTAAAGTAGTTTCTGAACAGAATATACAGGTGGTGTATAAGGGTAAGCCGCTTCAATCGTTTACGCGTTATTATTGGTGTGTGCGGGTATATGATAAACAGGGTAAGGTTTCTGATTGGAGTGAACCGGAGTGGTTTGAAACGGCAATGTTGGCTAGCTCGGATTGGACAGGGCAATGGATAGGGGATGGCAGTAAGCAATTTACACGAGATGAAAATTTTTATGGTGACGATCCTATGCCCTTGTTCAGAAAATCATTTCATGTTTCCAAAAATATGGTGTCAGCTCGTTTGTATGTAAGCGGTTTAGGTTATTATGAGGCTTATTTAAATGGTAGCAAAATTGGTGATCATGTGCTGGATCCGGGTTGGACAACTTATGATAAACAGGTGTTGTACTCGGTTTACGACATCAGTAAGCAACTTAGCAAGGGAGATAATGTAATTGGGTTTATGCTGGGTAATGGTTGGTATAATCCTTTGCCCTTACGTTTTTGGGGAAATATCAATATGCGCGATGCCTTGGAAACGGGACGACCTAAGGTAAAGGCAATGCTTCGTTTAACGTATCGGGACGGAACGGTTAAGACTATAGCGACTGGTGGCGACTGGCAAACTGCTCCGGGGCCGGTAATTCGAAATAATATTTATTTGGGAGAGCATGACGATGGGCGCCGTTATGATCCGGATTGGTGTACCGTATCAGCATCTAGTAATGGATGGAAACAGGCGGTTGAGGTGGAAGGGCCTGCTGGGGTATTAACCGCTCAGCGACAGCCGCCTATACGGGTAACGAAACGGATAAAACCTGTTCGTATTCGGGAGACTTCGCCGGGTACCTTCGTAGCGGATATGGGGCAGAATTTTGCCGGAGTGGTCGGCATTCGTGTAAAGGGGCCGGCGGGAACAAAGATAGTGCTGCGCTATGGGGAGGATGTTTATCCGGATGGAAATGTGAATGTAATGACTACTGTTGCAGGCCAGATTAAGCAGGGTAATGGTGGCCCGGGGGCACCGCCTGTGGCCTGGCAGGAAGATAGCTATATTCTAAATGGGAAAGGAGTGGAAACCTGGGCTCCTCGTTTTACATTCCATGGTTTTCGTTATGTAGAGATAAAAGGATGGCCGGGAAAACCTACTGTTGAAGATATTGAGGGGCTACGCATGAATACAGACCTCGCAGAAAAGGGGCAATTTGCTTCGTCTAATGCATTATTTAACCAATTACAGGAAAATATACGCTGGACATTTATGAGTAATGTATTCAGTACAATATCCGATTGCCCGGGCCGTGAAAGATTGCCTTATGGAGGCGACATTTTGTGTACGGCAGAAACGTTTATGTACAATTATGGAATGGCCAATTTTTACGCTAAAATTATTCGTGATTTTGCAAATGAACAACGTACACTTGGCGGAATTACAGAAACGGCTCCTTTTGTAGGTATTGCCGACGCCGGGCCGGGAGATCAATCGGGCCCTTTGGGTTTTCAATTGGGCTTTTCATATATAATTAAAAAAATGTACGATTTTTATGGTGATAAGCGCATTGTGGAAGAAAATTACGAGGCGGTGCGCAAACAAGTCGAGTTTCTGCGTACTAGGGCGACTCAACACCTGCTTGATACGGACTTGGGCGACCATGAATCGCTAGCAGAAAAATCGATACCATTGACTGCCTCAATTTTTTATTATCAGCAGGTGTGTTTATTGACGGATATGGCAACGATTCTTGGCAAGGGAAATGATGCTACGCTTTATGCAAACCTAGCTAAAGCGATCAAGAAGGCCATTATTCAAAAATTTGCACAGGGTAAGGGGCAGTTTGGTAAAAATACACAATCAGACTTGTTGTTTGGATTATGGAGTGGGGTAGTGGATACGGCAAATGATGAAGGCCTATGGAAAACATTGATGGATGCCTTTGAAGAAAAGAAGGGGCATTTGTCTACCGGTATATTTGGTACCAAAATGTTATTTGATGTTTTGAGGTCAGCTGATGAGTATGAAATGGCTTATCGAATAGCCAACCAACGCGATTTTCCGGGTTGGGGATATATGGTTGCGCATGGTGCTACCACACTGTGGGAAACATGGAAGGCCTCTGATAATACGTTTTCAAAAAATCATCCCATGTTTGGTTCTATAGGCGAATGGTTTTTCCGATCGTTAGTTGGGATTAATGAAGCGGCGCCAGGATTTAAGAAAATTATAATTAAACCACAGCCGGCTGGGGATTTGTGCCATGCAAAAGGATCGTTTCAGTCGGTTTATGGAAGGATTGGCAGTGCATGGAATATTAACGAAAAGGGTTTTAACCTGGAGGTTGAAATTCCGGTAAATACTACGGCAGAGGTATGGGTGCCCTTAGCTTATGGCAAAGAAGTAATAGAAAATGGCACACCGTTGAAAGACGTGCCTGAGCTTAGGTTTTTGCGTAATGAAAGGGGGTATGCGGTGATTGCAATGGGTTCGGGCCACTACCGTTTTGCGACAATGAAGTGAAAGGATCAACGTTAAAAAAAGCGATATGCAGACGAAGACTATAAAAGCTTTTTGTGTGACTGTAATGCTGGTAGCGTTTGTGTTTTGTCATGCGCAAAAGCAAATACCGCTCTATGAAAACAAGATACCCAATTCGAAACCGGCAAGTAATCGGGAAAGGAAAGAAGCGAACGAACAGGTAGATACCTTGGTTTATCGTGTTTCGATCCCTGATTTGACCGTTTTTCAACCACCTCCGGATAAGGCTAATGGTACGGCCGTAATTATTTGTCCGGGTGGCGGATACCATGTACTCTTGTTTAAGCGGGAAGGATCAGATATCGCAAAAGCATTGGCTGAACACGGAGTTACCGCATTTGTGCTAAAATACCGCTTGCCTGATGAGGAGATTATGGTTGATAAAGCTATTGGCCCGTTGCAGGATGCACAACAAGCGATACGGATTGTACGTGAAGGGGCGGCTCGTTGGGGGATAAATCCGAGAAGAATTGGAATGATGGGATTTTCCGCTGGTGGACATCTAGCTGCTACTGCAGGAACACATTTTGGAAAAGCGTATGTGAACCATCCTGAGCAGATTAGTCTGCGGCCGGACTTTTTACTCCTAATTAATCCAGTGATTAGTATGACAGATAGCATTGGTCATGTTGGTTCGCGGAATTGTCTCCTGGGCGCAAATCCTCCGTCGGAACAAATCAGGCTGTTTTCCAATGAACTACACATTAATGCACAAACACCGCCTACTTTTTTGGTTCATGCGGTAACGGACGAGGTTGTGCCTGTAGAAAACAGCTTGTCGTTTTATCAAGCACTTCGAAAATACCATGTGGCTGTCGGATTGCATATTTATGCTAAGGGTGAGCATGGTTTTCTATCGGCGCCACCATTTAAGGAATGGTTTGGGCGTTGTATTTATTGGATGGAAGCGCAAAATTTACTACAGCGATAGATGGTATAGTAAGAGCAGCTGTTAAGTCTGTACAACAAAATAATCATATCGCATTTGTCGTAAAATAGCACTTTCGTCCTAATTTGATGCTTTTATCCGATTACGCGTTAGTTTGATACTTCAAACGAGCAATAAGGATATAAAATAATAAAAACTATAAAACCTATAGATTTTATTTGTTTTAGATTGAATTTCTCTTACATTTGTTGCCGATTACGATCAACAGCAGATGCCATCATTACGAAAACGGACATTTAATAAGCAATTGCATAGATTTTTTTCTCAAGAAAATCGATGTTGTTGTTAACGTTTTGATTTATGGAAATCTGTGTCTCAACAACCTACTATTTAGTAAAGAATAATTTTTAAAAGAAAGGAGTGCCTTATATTTTATATATGTAATTAACTAGAAATTTTTTATAAAGAAGCCGCCAAAAGCGGCTCCAGGATTTAAAGATTAAGAGACAGGCATTCAATTGGCGTTGGCACCTGTTTCTCGTGTTCCATTAAACCTTTAGCAAAGCTATGCAATTTCATAACAAAGTCTGGAAGACTTTTGTAACTTTATCTTATACGTGCACGTTTGTTGCTTTTACAACCACCTTATTTACAGTATTGCCTGACGCGATATATGGTCAGAACAAGCCGATGGTGAATGCGGTATTAAAAGGTCAGGTGCTTGATGCGCAGGCGAATACTGGCCTCAGTGGTGTGTCCGTGCAAATAAAAGGGGTAACCAATGGTACTACTACGGATGACCATGGTGCCTTTACGTTATACACCGGACAAAAATTACCTTTTACCTTAGTGGTTAGCTACATCGGTTACGAAACGCAGGAACTCGTGGTCGATGGAAGTCCAGTCACCATTCACTTAAAAGAAGCATTTAACCAGCTTAATGATGTGGTGGTAGTGGGTTATGGTACGCAAAAACGAAGCGACCTGACGGGATCGGTAGCTTCCCTGCCTAAAGAAGCATTGAACCAACAAGTGAGTTCCTTTGAGCGCCTGTTGCAGGGTGCAGTACCTGGTGTGCAGATTACGCAGACTTCTGGGCAGCCGGGCAGTCCGGTAAGTGTCCGGATTCGTGGTGGTAACTCGATTACCGCAGGTAATGAACCACTTTATGTGGTTGATGGGTTTCCCATTTATAATAACAATGGCGATGCCAGTGCGGGCGTTGCCAGTGGTCCGAATATCAATGCGCTATCGGGACTTAACCCGAGTGATATTGAATCCATTGATGTGCTGAAAGATGCATCGGCAACAGCCATATATGGCTCTAGAGGGGCAAATGGTGTGGTATTGATCACTACAAAAAAGGGAAAGGCGGGAAGAAATGTGGTCACCTACGATGGGTCATACGGTGTACAACGGGTAGGTAATAAGGTGGATGTGTTAACAGACGCAAAACAGTGGGCATTGCTGAAAAATGACGCCCGGGTGAATGCAGGAAAAAGTCCTTATTACTCGGATGAGGAATTGGCCAATTTAAGTGGGGGTACGGATTGGCAGGAGGCAGCCTTTCGCACAGCGCCTGCGCAAAATCATCAGTTAACGATACTGGGAGGAGATGAAAAAACCCACTATACCGTTTCGGGTAATTATTATAAACAAGAGGGGGTGCTATTGAATACCGATTTTGAGCGGATTTCCGGTCGACTGAACCTGGATCGGCAGGTATCTACGAAATTCAAGGTGAGCGCCAATTTCACTGCCAGTAAAACAAATGCACAGATTGCGGAAGATAATATTGTACGTTCTCTATTGCTCATGCCACCAACGGTTCCTATCTGGGATGCCAATGGTGCCTATACCTATCAAAGTGCCTTTGAAACGCCCTTGGGAAACCCTATCGCTACGTTAACACAGGAAACAAACCAGAGCAATACAAGTCGGATTCTGGGAAATGCCTATGGTGAATATCAAATAGCTGATGGCTTAACGGCTAAAATATCTTTTGGTGCTGATATCATCAACAATAAAGAGAATCGCTATATTCCAACCACGCTTTATCAAGGGGCTAATTCAAATGCTACGGGTACAGCTGCTGTGGGTGCTAAAACAGTATCGTCCTGGCTGAACGAAAATACCTTGAGTTATGTAAAAACTTTTGGGGAAAAGCATACCATCAATGCAGTAATTGGTTTTACGCAACAAGCCTATCGTGCAGAAACAGTAACAGCCGGTTCGCAGGGTTTTAGTACCGAACAATTAACTTACAATGACCTCGGAAGTGGCGTGGTATACACCAAGCCTACTTCTGGTTCGTCTGAATGGGCCTTAAATTCTTTTCTGGCGAGGGTGAATTATTCCTTAGACGATAAATACTTATTTACGGTTACCGCTCGTGCTGATGGATCTTCGCGCTTTGGGGCAAATCATCGCTGGGGTTATTTCCCATCTGCTGCCTTTGCCTGGAATGCGAGTAAGGAGCGCTTTTTGAACTTACCTGATGTGATCAATAACTTAAAACTTCGCTTAAGTGCTGGATTAACCGGGAATCAGGAAATTGGGGTTTATCAATCGCTATCTACGTTGGCATCCAGTACCTATTTTTTTGGAGGCGCAACGGTCATTGGCTATGCGCCTAACCGTATTGGTAATCCGGATTTAGGTTGGGAATCAACAGCACAATATGATGCAGGTATTGATATTGCCTTAGCCAATAGTCGATTTACCTTTACCGTAGATGCCTATTATAAACATACTTCAGACCTCTTGCTGGATGTGCCACTACCGTATACTACCGGACAGTCTACTTCCTTGCAAAATTACGGTAAGGTTTCCAATAAAGGACTGGAGTTTGCACTGAATTCCCAAAATACCAGTGGCGCATTCAATTGGAGTTCAGCGCTAACCTTCTCGCTTAACCGCAATAAGGTGCTGAGTTTGGGCGAAGGGGTGGAAAGTATTATTTCTGGCGTTAGTATTGCTCAAGTAGGACAGCCTTTGGGATCTTTTTACGGGTTAAAAACCAATGGTATTTTTCAATTGAGCGATGATATCGCTAACCTTCCAGTGTACTTAACGAAAAACCAACCCGGCGACCAACGTTATGTGGATAAAAATGGGGATAACGTCATTACCACTTCGGGCGATCGCTTTATCTTAGGAAATGCACAACCTAAATTTTTAGGTGGATTGAGCAATAATCTGAGCTATAAAAATGTTGATCTGAACATTCTTTTTCAGGGATCTTATGGAAACAAGATCTTTAACCAAAACAAACAGCAGCTGGAAATTTTGAGTGGACAACAAAATGCATCCATAACGGCATTGGATCGTTGGACACCCGAAAATCAGGGCAATGTTATTCCGCGAGCATACGAAGATCCTGCGGCAGAGGCTTCTGACCGCTATGTGGAAGACGCTTCTTACTTACGCTTGAAGAATCTCACTATTGGTTATACCTTCCCTCTGCACCTATTGAGCACAACTTCCAATGCGAAACTCAGAATTTATGTTGCTGCACAAAATTTGATTACCTGGACAAACTATACCAGCTATGATCCAGAGGTAAGTAAAAACGGACAGAGTACTTTAACGCAGGGAATTGATTATGGTGTATATCCAAATGCCAAATTGTTTACGGGCGGTATCAATCTTACGCTTTAAGGATGGAAGGTTAAAACGATTATGCTGATGAACAAGAAAATATATTATATGGGGCTGCTGATCGTAGCCCTTTCGGCCTGCGCGAAATTAGAAGAACAGCCCGATTCTATCTTAACAACCCAACAATTTTATAAAACGAGCGAAGATGCCATAAGTGCGGTAAATAGCGTCTATAATGCAGCTTTAAACAATGGTGGTATAACCATGTACAATCGCTTGTTTCACCTGGCATTCGAAATTCAAACCGACGATGCCATTGCCGGACAACGGGTAACGAATATCGACGTACGGGCAATGGCTGCTTTAACGCAATCGCCCTCGAATGATCGGGTGGATGAGAATTGGCACGAACATTATACGGCAATTAACCGTGCGAATATTGCTATAGACAATATTCCGAATATTGATATAGATGTCACGCTCCGTAACCGGTTGGTTAATGAAGCTAAATTTTTAAGGGGATTGTTGTATTTCAATTTGGTGCGGATTTGGGGTGATGTGCCTTTGGTTTTGCATGAGACAACTTCTTTGGATAAAGATGCGATACAGGTGGAAAGAACATCAGTAGAAACGGTGTATGAGCAAATCATTGACGATTTAACGGCCGCGGAAGATCTACCCGATACCTATGATGCTAAGGATGCAGGCCGTGCAACGGGAGGGGCTGCGAAGGCCATTTTGGCTAAAGTTTACCTGACACGGCAGGATTGGGATAAGGCGGCAGCGAAAAGCTTGGAAGTGATTCAGGGGCCTTATGGCTACGGATTGTTTGCGGATTTTGCCGATGTTTTTAAGGTAGAAACAAAGAATGGAAAGGAGCATATTTTTTCCGTGCAATGCTTGGGAGGAAATGGACAAGGAAATCGCTTGGCTTCTTCTTGTACCCCGGTAGGTATTCCGGGCATTGCGGCAGCGGGTACCGATGAGCCTACAGAAGAGGCTTATGAAATTTTTGATGATCAGGATAGGCGTAGAGATGTTACCTTCTTCACGTCTTTGGTGAGCCCAAAGGACGGCAAAACCTATACATTTGCTCCTCATTTTCGTAAATATTGGGATCCGTCAACGATTGCCAATCCGACAGAGTCTAACCAAAATATTCCGGTCATCCGCTTTGCAGAAGTCCTATTGATTTACGCAGAAGCCTTGAACGAAGCGAACCACGGACCGACGATGGAGGCGTATAACGCTATTAACCAAGTAATACGGAGGGCTTATGGCAAGCCTACTACGGTGGCTGATGCAACGATTGATCTGGTGGGTTTATCGTATGACCAATTTCAAGAGGCAGTTTATGTGCAAAGGCGTAAAGAATTGATGTTTGAGTTTCAGCGTTGGTTTGATTTAATCCGTACCCATCGTATGGTAGAAGCCTTACATGCCGTTGGAAAAACGAACGCCGCAGAAAAGCATTATTTGGCACCCATACCTCAGCGGGAAATTGATCTTAACTCGGCTTTAACGCAAAATTCGGGATGGTAACCATGTTTAACGTTAACCAAGAAAACCATGTATAAACGATTGATCTTGCTTAAAACGTGTCTGTTAGGTGTACTTCATTTATATGCCGTTAGTTCGGAGCAGCCGAAGAACAGGCAGGATGCACCGAATATTGTGTTCATTATAGTCGATGATCTGGGTTGGAGAGACGTGGGATATAAAGGAAATCATTACCTGGAAACACCGAACATTGATCAGCTCTCGAAAGAGGGAATGGTATTTAACAATGCTTACTCGAACGCGCCAAATTGTGCGCCAACGCGTGCAGCCCTGATATCCGGACAATATGGGCCGAGAACGGGTATTTACACGGTAGGTACGGCAGAACGAGGAGAGACAAAAAACAGAAAATTGATTCCGGTAAAAAATAAAACCGAATTGGATAGCGCTGTGTACACGCTTCCCGAAGCATTGAAGGATCACGGTTATGCTACCGGAATTTTTGGAAAATGGCACTTGGGAACCGGTAGTGAAAACGGACCAGAGGTACAGGGATTTGATCGGAATGTGGGAGGTGGAAAGGCAGGTTCGCCCAAAAGCTATTTCAGTCCGTATCATAATCCGCAACTAAAAGATGGCGTGGTAGGGGAAGAATTGACTGAAAGACTGACCTCAGAAGCCATTTCCTTTATAGAGCAGTCTAAACATCAACCTTTTTTTGTCTACTTGCCTTATTATGCGGTACATGTGCCTTTGCAGGCAAAGCCCGAACTGGTGGAAAAATATAAAAAGAAGGCCACGGATGAAGAGCGCTATAACCCAACCTATGCAGCGCTTATGGAAACGGTAGATACACAGATTGGACGTTTGTTAACCTACTTGAAAACGGCGGGCTTAACGGATAATACCTTAGTGGTTTTTACTTCAGATAATGGGCCTTTTTTTCCGGTAACATCGGCTGCTCCCTTAAATGGATCGAAAGGAATGTTGTATGAAGGGGGTATTCGGGTACCGCTTATCGTTAAATGGCCAAATAAAATAAAAGCGGGTTCCGCCAGTGACGAGCCGGTAATGAGCATCGATTTTTTTCCTACTTTTTTAAAACTTACCAACGCGAAGGTGCCTGAAACAAAGGCTTTAGATGGGGTAGATCTGTCGCCCATATGGTTAAAAACGGGCAAAATTGCCGAGCGAACGCTGTACTGGCATTTTCCCGCTTATTTGGAAGCTTATAAGGGAATGGATCAACTGTGGCGGCAGAAACCAGGAGGAGCCATACGCAAAGGAAATTGGAAGCTCATCCAGACATTTGAGGATAACCGTGTGGAACTTTTTAACCTACAACAAGATGAATATGAAAGGCACAATCTGGCACAGGAACATCCTGATAAGGCGGCTGAATTGTTGCACGACCTGCAGCAATGGCAAATAGCCATTAAGGCACCTATTCCTACGGCATTAAATCCCTTGTATAAACCCTAGAATGTATTGTATGAAAAGACGAAAGAAAAGAACTACTCATCCAAATGGCTTTTTAATAGGATGGTTCTTGGTCGGAATTTTCGCGGCGAATCCGACCTATGCCCAGCACAGTCCGCAACAGCCCTTTAAAGGCCATATTGGAAAAACGCTGGAAGAATCGGTTCCCTATAAAATAACATATAATAAAAAAGCCGCGCCGGGTTCGCCCAATATCGTATGGATATTGATTGATGATGCGGGCTTTGGGGCTACTAGTGCCTTCGGTGGATTGGTGGAAACGCCTAATATCGAAAAATTAGCCAATAATGGACTTCGGTTCAGTAATTTTCATACCACGGGCATTTGCTCGCCAACAAGGGCTTCGTTGTTGACCGGCAGAAACCACCATTCGGTGCATATGGGGATGCTCACACCGGCCACTAAAGACTTTCCGGGCTACGATACTTGGATGCCTTTTGAAAAAGCGAATGTTGCCGAAATTCTGAGGGAAAACGGTTATAACACCTTTGCAGTGGGCAAGTGGCATCAAACACCGGTAGTAGAAAATGGGCAGGCAGGGCCATTTAACCGTTGGCCATTGGGTAGGGGATTCGATCACTTTTATGGCTTCTTACCGGGCGCTACGGATCAGTGGCATCCTGAACTCTGGGAAGACCAAACGAAGCTGGATATCGAACCTAATGCAGATCATCTAAATAAATTACTGGCCGATAAGGCGATTAAATACATTTCCAACCAAAAATCGGTCGATCCGGAAAAGCCTTTTTTCCTGTACTTAGCTACGGGAGCTACACATGCTCCGCATCAGGTGGCTAAAGAATGGATTGATAAATACCGGGGTAAGTTTGATATGGGTTGGGATAAGTATCGGGAGCTGGTATTGGAAAAACAAAAGAAGTTGGGCGTGGTACCGGCCAATGCTACGCTTCCGCCACGTGGGCAGGATGTTAAGGCATGGGAATCCTTAACAGCAAAGGAAAAAAAAGCTTCTGCAAAATTCATGGAGGTATATGCCGCTTTTTATTCGTATACCGACTATGAGATTGGTCGTGTGATCAACTATCTGGAACAAATTGATCAGTTGGAGAACACCTTGATTTTTGTGGTGCTTGGCGATAACGGAGCAAGCAAGGCAGGTGCACAGACGGGAAACCTGAACGGAGAAATTAACCAACTGAAAGGTGAAGAAAAGCTTGACGCGATACTAGCAGCAGGTGATATTATGGGAACCGACTTATCGCATATGGATTACCCGAAAGGATGGGCGATGGCAGCCAATACACCATTTCAGTACTGGAAGTCTGATGCAAATGCTGAAGGGGGGACCCACAATCCTTTAATTGTCTATTATCCGAAAGCGATTAAGGATAAAGGTGGCGTCAGAAACCAATACGGCCATGTGATGGATGTGTTGCCAACGACCTTAGAACTGATTCATGCTGAATATCCCGATACCATTAATGGCTATCCGCAGGAACCAATAGAGGGGGTGAGCTTAGCCGATGCTTTGCAGCATGCCGATGCTCCTGATAAACATAAGGTGCAGTACTACGAAATATCAGGCTCACGGGCAATCTATAGAGACGGTTGGAAAGCAGAAACCTGGCATAAACCCGGTGGTAATTTTGATCAGGATGTTTGGGAACTCTATCACTTATCAAATGATTTTAATGAGCAAGTCGACTTGTCGGCAAAATACCCCGATACGTTAAAAGCCTTGCAGAACTTATTTGACCAACAAGCCTGGAAATATAACGTTTATCCGCTAAAAGATTTTACAAGCGCCAGATTAGCGCAGAACAGAAGTGTGTACAGTAAGGTTTCGCAATTAACCCTATACCCAGGTGTAGACAACCTCGTGGGGGTAAGTACGCCGGTTTATAATGGAAAGTCGTTCGACGTGGTTGCGGAGGCTAGTATTATCACGGGCAAAGAACAGGGGGTGCTCTTTGCTATAGGGGGTATTAAAAGTGGTATCAGCCTCTTTATTCAGGATGGTAAACTACAGTATGCCCATAAAGTTGATGATCAAGTGCAGTACCTCGTGGCGGATAAGGTGCTTCCCAAAGGAAGAGTGCGTTTTAAATTGGCCTATCGGGTAAACGGTGCTGGCAAAGGTCGAACCGGCACAGAAACGCTCTACATCAATGACGAAAAAGTGGGCGAGCGCAATTTGTCCGATGGCCAATTACAGATCGTAAGCGAAAACCGGGTAGATGGAACAGATGTTGGCCGTGACCTGCATGCTGCGGTGGCCGACAAATACCAAAGTCCGTTTAACTTCTCGGGCAATTTACATAAAGTAAGCGTAAATTTTTTGAAATCAAAAGACGCGGCTGCTTCGGCTAATGCGGATACGGAAGAATAATACGTCAAAACAATGAACCGAAAATGGATACCGATGGTTTTAGTGGCTATGCTGCTGAACCGCTATTTAAGTTACGCACAGGAAGGTGCGCAACAAGTTTATCAGGGTATAGTGGGAAAAACACTTGCCGAATCAAAGGAATGGTGGCCTGATCCAGTGAAGGCTCCGCAGGGGGCGCCAAATGTAGTCTGGATTTTACTGGATGATGTGGGCTTTGGCGCATCGAGTGCTTTTGGCGGCCTGGTGGAAACGCCTGTATTTGATAGTTTAGCGAATAATGGCATCCGGTATACCGACTTCCACGATGCGGGGATCTGTGCGCCAACGCGGGCTGCTTTACTTACGGGGCGTAACCACCATTTTGTGCATGAAGGTGGTTTCTCCCATCGGAGTAATGCTGCGGGCTTCCCGGGATGGGATGGCCGTATACCGGCAAAAGATGGGACGATAGCGGAAATTTTGCGGGAAAATGGATATAATACCTTTGCCGTGGGCAAATTTGGCTTGACTCCAGATGAAGAAGCTACCGATGCGGGTCCGTTTGATCATTGGCCTTCGGGTAAAGGCTTCGAGCATTTTTTCGGTTTCCTGGAATCGGCCACGGATCAATATAAGCCCAATTTGGTGGAAGACCATACCCATATCAAACCTGATGGTAGACATTTAAGCGAACAGATAACTGATAAAGCCATTGCATATATCGGCCGACAGAAAAAGGCGTCTCCCGATAAGCCTTTTTTCTTATACTATGCACCGGGAGCTACCCATACCCCACATCAGGTGGATACGGCATGGAGCAACCGGTATAAGGGTAAGTTTAAGGAGGGCTGGGATGTTTACCGGGAAAAAACCTTGGCCAATCAGATTAAACTGGGCGTGGTACCAGCAGATGCCAAGCTAGCGGATCGAAACCCCAATGTGAGAGCTTGGAAAACATTAAATGCTGACGAAAAGCGTTTGTATGAACGGTTTATGGAGGTCTATGCAGGGTATTTAACGTATACGGATTATGAAGTGGGTCGACTAGTGAACTACTTGAAGTCGATTAATCAATTAGATAATACGCTCTTTTTAGTGATCATTGGCGATAATGGAGCGACAAAAGAAGGAGGTTTCCATGGAGCGATCAATAAAAATCCTATACGGAACTATGAAGGTGA
Organism: Olivibacter ginsenosidimutans; assembly: GCF_039542865.1. NCBI lineage: Bacteria > Pseudomonadati > Bacteroidota > Sphingobacteriia > Sphingobacteriales > Sphingobacteriaceae > Olivibacter > Olivibacter ginsenosidimutans. The sequence goes on from NZ_BAABIQ010000041.1 coordinate 135,186, forward strand.
TTTCTTTGCCGAGAATTTAGCGAATATCGACTTAATTGGAACACCTAAGGGGCACCATACCAGTTATCCCATTGGCTGGTCACAGGCATTAAATACACCATTTAAATATTGGAAGAATGATGCCAATGCGGAAGGGGCTACCCATACGCCACTGATTGTCTTTTATCCTAATAAAATTAAAGAAAAGGGTGGTATACGTAAACAGTATGGTCATGTGATTGATTTACTGCCAACCACCTTGGATTTTGTTGGATTGAAAGCTCCTCAAGAAATCCGCTCGGTTAAACAGGATACGGTACAAGGCGTTTCGCTTTATTATTCAATAGCGGATAAGGAAGCACCATCCCGTAGGCATACCCAATATTATAGTATCTTTGGATCAAGAGCCATCTATCACGATGGATGGAAAGCCGGTATCTTTTATCATCCTACGCAAATTGATTTTCTACGCGATCAGGATAAAGCCTTGACGAATACTTATGATAACGATCAATGGGAGCTTTATAATTTGAGTCAGGACTTCAATGAGCGGATTGATTTAGCGAAAAAGCACCCTGCAAAATTAGAAGAGCTGAAAAAGCTTTTTGATGAAGAGGCTAAGAAGAATAATATTTATCCAATTATTGGTTGGGATGATATTTATGAAGGAAAAGTGCATCAAAATTTTAAAGAATGATGAGTTTCATGCGTATCCGTTTTAGACGATCATTGGTGGTTTCGCTAGCTGTGTGTATTGTTGGATTCAGTAGCTACAAGACAAAAGATGGCGATGAAAATGAATCGATTGACGTTGCGTTCTCAACTGCAAAACCATTGAATATAGTGCTGTTTACTGCCGATGACCTGGATCGTAATTCCTTGAGTTGTTATGGATCTACGGTAAAGGATATAACGCCGAATATTGATCGTTTTGCGAAACAATCGCTGAATTTTAAAAATGCTTATGTTAATGCTGCGATCTGTGTACCGAGCCGAGGTATTTTGGCAACTGGGCGATATCCGCATAATAATGGGGTAAATGGTTTCTTTAAAATGAAAGCGGGTAATCCGACCCCTTTACTGATGGAAATCCTGCGTAAACATCACTATACGGTAGGCATCTTAGGAAAATTAGGACATTCTACACCTAAATCGGATTTTATATGGGATTATGCATTCGATCAGGCCGATTTAGGTGACGGCCGTAGTCCATCTTTATATTATGAACGTACGAAAGCTTTTTTTGAGCAATGCAAGAAGGGGGACAAGCCTTTTTATTTCATGGTGAATTCCCATGATCCACATCGACCATTTTTTGATCCAGAAATTCCTTTGAAGAACGGACAGGAAAGACCTTCAAAAATTTACGCACCGGAAGACATTACCGTACCGGGTTTTGTGCCTGATTTGCCCGGTGTACGAAAGGAACTCAGTTACTATTTCAACTCTGTACGCCGTTTGGACGATACTTTCGGGCGCGTTATGCAGGCCTTGGAAGAATCAGGTTATGCAAATAATACCTTGGTTATCTTTCTTTCTGATAATGGTATCGCCATTCCTTTCGCTAAAGCCAATGCGTATTATGCGAGCAACCGGACACCATTTCTGGTGCGTTGGCTGGGAGTCACAAAAGAAGGAACTGCGAATGATGATGATTTTATTGCCACGGTAGATTACCTGCCTACGCTATTGGATGCGTTACACATTCCACTTCCAGATGGTGTTGACGGACGATCGTTTCTTCCACTCTTGCAGGGAAAGCAACAGAATGATAGGACTAAGGTGTATGCTGAAATAGATTATAAGGCAGGTGGCGGAGCTACACCGATACGAAGTGTACAAAACAAGCGCTACACCTATATTTTTAATGCCTGGGCAGATGGGGAACGTGTTTATGCCAATAATAATGAAGGTTTAACACTGAAGTCGATGATAGATGCTTCTGCCACCAACGCCAAGGTTGCCGCGCGCGTAAATACCTACCAGCTACGGGCTCCTGAAGAATTTTACGATTTAGAACATGATCCGGATGCGTTGCATAATTTGATTCATGAACCCCGTTATCAAGGCGAAGTGGCTAGATTTCGTAAGGATTTGGAGGCTTGGATGGTGAGGACGTATGATCCTTTGGTAAAGGTTTATCAGTTACGGAATAAACCCTCCCTAGCACTTCAAGAGTTTTATAAACTTTACCCGGAAGCGAAGGAACTGGACCAGGATAAACAACGCTACAGTCGGGGAGGATTGGGGAAACGCGATTAGCAACAGAGTAAACAGACGATATCTTTGCTTGGATAATTGTATTTTTGCTTTTTAGCATATACAGATGACAAGTGACTTTTCGTTAAGGCCAGCCAAGCCTAGGGATCAAAATAGGATCTGGGAAATCCTCCAGCAGGCCATTGAACTTCGGAAACAGGAGGGAAGCCAGCAATGGCAGGATGGTTATCCAAATCTGAAAGTCGTGCAGCAGGATATCGATAAGGGATATGGCTATGTACTGGTTACGAGCAATGGATCGATTGTAGCTTATGCTGCGGCTATTTTTGATGGCGAACCAGCTTATGATGCCTTGGAAGGAGAATGGCTGAGTAATCAGGATTACCTGGTCATACATCGGGTGGCAGTGGCACAGGATAATAAAATAAAGGGAATGGCAACCCATTTAATGAAAGTATTAGAAGGGCTTGCTCTTTCCCATCAGGTCTACAGCATTAAAATAGACACCAATTTCGATAATAAGGCGATGTTGCGGATTTTAGAGAAATTGGGCTACCAACATTGTGGAAAGGTCTACTTTCGCGGGAGTGCACGGGAAGCTTTTGAGAAACTTCTTACAGCATAGCATGTTGTAAGAAGTAATACCCTTATACCACCAGTAGTGTTTATTTGTTTCGTTTGTTCTTATAGAAACCGCTCATCAGTCAAGGCTTTATTAACCATTGCTCCCGTCATATTTCCGGTAGCAACGGCTTGGGCTACCGATCGCATAGGAGATACACTATCGCCACAAGCAAATATTCCGGAGACTGTAGTGTTATAGAAAGAGTCTACTTGAATGTGCCCTTGTTCGGTAAGAGTACATCCTAGACTGGCAGGAATATCACTATGTTGTTCAAAGGGTACAGCGGCATATAAGGCCCGTAAGGGGAGCGTATGACCATCTTTTAGCTGTACCTGTTGTAACATGCCTTGTTGATGGACAATGGTGGTAATTTCGCTGGTGACAACCGGGATACCGTGACGCTGAAGTATGGCATATTGCTCTGGCGTGAATTGTGCCTTCCCATTGGTCAAAATCCGTAAATCAGTACTTAAATTATGTACGAGACCCGCTAAATGAAAAGCGCGTTCGCCATTGGCCAATATGCCTGTTGCCTGATTGTGATATTCGTAACCATGACAGTAGGGGCAATGAATGACTGAGATACCCCAACATTCGGCAAATCCAGGAATTTTAGGTAACAGATCTTTTATTCCGGTAGCAAAAATTAACTTGCTGGCGGTGAATGTTTCGCCAGTCAGCGTCGTTATGGCAAAACCTGCTGCTGTTCGATGACCTTGCGTGACAGTATCGTTTAACAATCGGACATGAGGGTACTGCGCTATTTGCTTGCGCGCCTGTTGGCTGATGGCTTGTGGTGTTTCCCCATCGTGGGTTAAGAAATTATGCGAATGTGGTGTTTGTGCGTTGCATGGTTTGCCGCTATCGATAACCAAGGTTTTTTTCAAGGAGCGCCCTAGGGCCATTGCCGCCGATAAGCCGGCATAACTTCCACCAATAATGATGACGTCGAATGCAGTTACTGTTGTCATAGCTTTTATATGCAATTATGTTGCAAACATACAGCTAATCTTTTATTGTTTCGATAATAGAAAAGTCATTTATTTCGATGGATAAGTCATGTATCCTAAGTAAGTTTCTAGAAACTTACTTAGGATACATGATTTTTTTAAAATGATTTATGCCTATGCTCGTTTGCGTGAAGGCTATCTAGCATTTGTGGCCACGGTAATACTTGATGGCTATCTGCCCATTGCTGCCAGGCAGCAGCTAATGTTTCTACTTGCTCAGGCATTTCGCCAGCTAAATCATGCTGCTCGGTACGGTCTTGCTGAATATTATAGAGTTCCCAGTGTTGTTGCTCTCCTTTCCCGTCTTGCCATTTCATCACTGCTTTGAAGTTGCCCAAACGGACGGCCTTATTCCCTTCATGCTCCCAGAAAATGGGTTGATCGTGTACCGGTTTATTTTTGCCTTCCAATAGGGAAGAAAGGCTTTTGCCGGCCATAGCTGGGATGGGTTTTCCATCTTTCTGAAGTGCATAAGTAGCTCCGGAGATGTCTACGAAGGTGGCCATAATGTCGGGCAAAAATCCATATTGCTGAATGAGCGTACCATGTAATTTTTGAGGGATTTTTGCCGGCCAGTGCGCAATAAGCGGTGAGGATATTCCACCTTCATGTACCCAGTGTTTATATTCACGATAAGGAGTATTGGATGCATTGGCCCATCCTTTACCGTAAGAGAGAAAGAAGCCGATTTTTGTTTCCAAATTTTCTTTTTTGCCACCACCTAAATCGCCTCCTTCTGCACAAGCACCATTGTCGTTAATAAAGACAATGAGCGTATTTTCATAAAGGTTATGTTTCTTGAGATAGGTTACTAGCTTGCCTATGTTTTGATCCATGCGGTCGACTTGAGCGGCATAAATGGCACGTCTTAGGGCCATTTCGTCTTGCTTTTCCTTACTTAGGGTTTCCCAATCAAAAATGTCTTGTTTGCTTAAAGGCCAGCTGTCATCTACCAGTCCCATCTGAATCATGCGCTGATAACGCTCTTCACGTAATTTGCCCCAACCGGCATGATAACGGTCACGGTACTTATCAATCACTTCTTTAGGAGCTTGCAAAGGCCAATGTGGGGCATTATAAGCTAAATATAAAAAGAAGGGACGTTTGCTATCTTGCTGCTTGCTCTGGTCAATAAACTGAATAGCATGGTCTGTAAAAGCATCTGTTGTATAGTAGTTGGGATCTTCTATATTGACAGTGTCGTTCTCAAGTGTAATGCCTCTGGGATAGGTGGGACGGAAATAATTGGCTCCGCCATCTAAAATACCGTAATAATGGTCAAAGCCTCGTTGCAGGGGCCATTGTTCCTTGCGCTCCATACCCAAATGCCATTTGCCTGTCATGAGCGTAGTGTAGCCCGCCGTTTTTAATACTTCCGCTAAGGTATGGGTCTGTGGGTTCATCTCTCCACGATAGCCCGGTACATGATAGTCGTGCTGCGTAAAATTTTCACTGGGATTGGTCATGTGGCCAATCCCGGCCTGATGAGGGTATAAACCAGTCATTAGTGATGCACGTGATGGACAGCAACGAGCACCATTATAAAATTGGGTAAACCGTACGCCGGTAGCTGCTAGACTATCTAAGTTGGGTGTTTCGATTTCACCACCATAGCAACCGAGATCTGAATAACCCATATCATCAGACATAATCAGAATGATGTTGGGTTTTGTCGATTGCTCGGCCGGTGGTTGCTTGCAACTGGAAGAGAAACTGCAGATCGCCGTGACGAGGAGACCAGCAGCGGACAGGGTATAAATACACTGTTTTTGTAATAACTTCATGGTGTTACGTAATTTTAAGGGTTTAAAAATCAATAACCATCATTCTGAACAAGATTGGGATTAGCGTCCATTTCGCTTTGTGGAATGGGAAACAATTTCCGGAAAGCTTGTGCATGCTTACCCCGATCGATCGCGTTTTGTAAGAATTGATCTTGGCGCAGTAAATCTTGCCGTCTGCGGCCTTCACTGAAAAACTCCCATTTACGTTCATTCAAAACGAGCTCAATAAAGTGATCTTGATCCGGAATGTCTACTTTGCGATAAGGAGCTAATCCCGCACGAGTATGTACCTCATTGAGATAAGGTAGTGCATCGGCTATATTTTTACCGGCCATCACGTCTGCTTCTGCTTTGATTAATAGTATTTCAGCATAACGCAAAATAGGAAAGTCCATGCCGCCGTGCCGTTCTACTTGTGCCGGATCAAGCGGATATTTAAAGCTGCGCGGATTTTGGTATTCCTCACCAGTGGTAAGATCGATAACGGCACCGTTTTTATTGGTGTAGCGCGTTAAAATCAATTCTTTGCGCTGATCACCGTCGGTAAATGTTTGATAAAATGCTAAGGGTAAGCATACCTGTGTGGCGGTGTTCATAACGTCGGTGGGGTAACCGGGAGGTAAGGCATTGGCTATCCACACATTGCCATAACCGGTCATAGCAATGGCTGGAGCAGCATAAATCATTTCTTTATTACCTTCATTATTCAATGCAAATAAGGTGCGTACATCTGACCAAAGGCCATATAATTTCAAATCCATTACTTGTTGGGCCGTCTCACTGGCTTTTTCCCATTGGCGAGTTTGCAGGTAGTATTGTGCAAGTAAGCCCAACGCAGCTCCTTTAGTAGCCCGGCCATATAGTGGTGTGGTTGTATTCAGCTCATCTGCCGCTGCTGATAAATCGCTTTCGATCTGCGCACGGGTTTCGGCATCGCTTGATCGGGCAAGTAACAATTCGCTATCTGGTGTAACGAGCGGTACCGACCCGAACCAGCTATATAAATAAGCGTAGGCAAAACCGCGTATAAAATGCATTTCGCCACTTAGCTGGCGTTTTTCGTCATCATTCAACTGCGGATGCTCCGGAATGGCGTTCAGTAATAAATTGGCATCGCGGATGGCACGGTAGTTACTCCGCCAGAAGTCTTGAAGATAACCTTGTGAGGCGGCCCAAGTAAAATCCATAAAGGGCTGTAAATTGCCATTTAATAAGCCCCTGAAATTAACGAAGACATCGGTACACGATTCTTCGACATAAATACGGTTTACGCCGGCATCTCCCGTTAATAAAATATTCTGATAGGCAGAATTGGTGATGGCTTCGATGCCTTCTTTGGTATTTAGAAAATCTGACGAATATTGTGAACCGGGTTGCACATCTAGAAACTGTTCGGCGCAACTGCAGGCTAAACAACTGAAGGCGAAGCCGATGATGAATGTTTTAAGGGATATATTCATGGTATATTTTTTATCGTATTAGAAATTGACATTTAAACCGAGCATATACGTTCTAGACGCTGGATAAGCATTCCGATCATAACGGATATTGCCCGTTCCAGTAGCATTGACATCAGGGTCAAAGCCAGGATAGTCTGTAAATAACGCTAGATTTTGGCCAGACAAAGACACTTGGATGCCTTTAATGGCTTTGGTGTTTTTAAGCGGTATCTGGTAAGACAGTTGTACATTTTTGAGGCGAATATACGAGGCATCCAAAATGGTGAAACTATTTGTTTTAGAATATTGAAGTTGTGCGATGGATACGCTCGATGGCCATTCGTTGGTAGGGTTTTCAGGTGTCCAGCGATTCAATAGCGGTGCAGCCATGCGATTGCGATACGGGTCATTCGCGTATAGCGCATCTACCGTTTGCCAATGGAAAAGATCTGCTCCGAATGCTCCTTCAAAAAATATCTTTAAAGCAAAGTTTTTATAAGTGAAATCATTACTGAATCCGATATTTAGATCGGGATAAGGGTTTCCCAGAATAACACGATCGCGCTCGTTGATGACCTTGTCATTATTGATGTCGTCCCACTTAGGATCGCCAGGTTTGGCGTTGGGCTGTGCCGAGGCGCTAATCTCTTCAGCTGTTTGGAAAATGCCCACCGATCGATAACCAAAATAAGAAAACAGCGCTGCTCCGGGGCGAACGAGCGTGGTAGGTTCATTCGAAGGTACATATTCGTTAATGGACCCTAAATTATCTACCTTATTGGTAATCTTGGTTAAATTAAAAGTACTACGCCAACCGAAGGTTCCGGTGATATTATCTGAAGTGACGTACAGTTCAATACCTTTATTGCTGATTTTGCCGATATTATCGGTATAAATGGCAAATCCAGAAGAACTCGGAATAGGTAGATTGAACAAGAGGTCTTTATTGGTTTTGATGAAATATTCTACGCTTCCACTGATCCGACTGTTGAAGAATCCGAAATCGAGCCCGATGTTGGTTTGTTGACTGGTTTCCCATTTTAAATTGGGATTGGGGATACGTGCAGGAGCGATGGCTGTTTGTAAGGCCCCACCTAATACGACATTGCCGCTTCCGGCATAGGTGGATAAGCTGGTGCCAATACCAATATCGTCGTTTCCAATCTGGCCCCAGCCCAGACGTAATTTAAGTACGGAGATAGAAGAGGCTTGTTTTAGAAAATCTTCTTCGGTAAGATTCCAAGCAGCAGAAAACGAGGGGAAAAGTCCAAATCGATTGTTCGCTCCGAAGTTGGAGGAACCGTCTGCTCGGATGGTTCCGGTAAAGAGGTATTTGTTTTGGAAGCCGTAGTTTGCACGGGCCAGGTAGGATAGCAGGCGTCTGCGGCCAAAATAACTGCCAGCCGTATTAAACTCGACGGTACCTAAACCAAGATTGTTTGTGCCAATCACATCGGAAGCAAAACCTTTTGTACCCACGCCTACGGTGCGTTCGTCAAACTGTTGTACGGTGGCGCCGGCAACCAGATGGAGCGTATGGTCTTGTTGGATAGTTTTATTATAAGTGAGCAAAGCCTCTACCAGAAAATTATTCAATTCGCCCGACTGTACGGAAGCGCTGCCGTCTACCGAATTACCTACTTGCGAAATACGGCTCAGGTAGAGGTCGCGTCGTTTGTTTGATCGGTCTGAACCGATATTGATACGGGCCTTTAAGCCAGGAATGAGCGTGTATTCGCCAAAAAAGTTAGCCAATGTTCTATTAATACGGTCAGTTGCCCGCTGCCCTTCTACGATAGCCAATGGGTTATCCAATGTGACCGAAATGGGTTCACCGCTTTCGGGTCGATAGTAGGTGCCGTCAGGATTACGAATGGGAAATATGGGCGGTGTGTTGAGTGCGGAGTTGATGGCGTCCGCATCTTGATTGATCGCAAAGCCATTAACGGGTACCGAATAATTATTTTCTTGCGAGGTATTGAAGTTAAAGCCGAATTTGAATCGCTCGCTTACCGTGTGTTCGAAATTTAGCCGACCTTGGAGTCGTTGATAGCGAGTATTGGGGATGATACCGATTTGGTTGGTATAGCCCAACGAGGTATAATAATTGGATTTACCTACCCCACCGGATAACGATAGGTTATGGTTTTCGCTATGCCCTTTTTTGAATAGGGCTTGTTGCCAATCGGTGCCGGCACCAACGGACGCAATAAAGGCATCGTCAAAGACAGGGTTTCCACCACGGTCTTTCGCCAGATCGTTCATGACACGGATGTATTCATCAGTGGTGAGCACGTCTATTTTTCGGGCGACTTCGTTCGTACCGAAAGTGCTATTTAGATTAGCGGTAAAAGCCCCGCCACCGGTTTTGGTGGTGATTAAGATGACACCATTTGCACCCCTTGAGCCATAAATGGCCGTTGCGGAGGCATCTTTTAGGATCTCAATGGAGGCGATGTCTGCCGAATTGATGATATTCAATGGGTTAGAGGGAGGGAGATCGCCACTAAATGAGCTTGATCCTTTACTATCAGCGGTCGCGCGATTATCGATTGGAACCCCATCGATAACATATAAGGGTTCGTTACCGGCATTGATTGATCCAATACCCCGAATCCGAATCGTGCTTCCTCCGCCAGGGGCATGGCTGCTTTGAGTAATCTGTACGCCAGGGGCCCTTCCTTGTAACATCTGGTCGGCAGAGATGCTATTGACTGCATTTAAGTCTTTCGGACTGAGCGAGACAACGGAACCCGTAACGTCTCTCCTTCGTAAGGAACCATAACCTACGACAACCACTTCGTCTAATTTAGCATCCGTCATGCGTAAGACAATGTGCTCCAAATCTCCTCCTGCTGCTATTTCAAGGGTTTCATAACCCACGTGGGTTATACGCAGGGTCGCATTTTTGGACACCTGTTGGAGTACAAACCGACCGTTCTGATCGGTACTTGCTCCTTGTTGACTACCGACCACGTGGACCGCAGCACCTACAAGAGGATTATTGTTTTCATCTTGTATTTTTCCACTAATGGCTTGTTGTATTGCGGGGACCATAGCAAATGATTTATCTGCTAACGAAGTGTCTTTTACTTTGACCACAATTTCTTTGTTGGCGATAACAAAATCTAAACCCTTATCGGCTAAAATCTTACGTAGTGCAGGTTCTAAGGGCTCGTGATCCAGAGAGACGGAAATGGGTGGGATATTCTGGACGTATTGTACACTATAAATAACCGAATAACCGGTTTGATTTTGAATATCCTTAAAGATTTCCCGTAAATTGGTTTTGTCTTTTTTAATGGTTAAGTATTGGGCTAAGCTGTCGGCATGCGACTGGAAAATGAAAATCATCAACAAAAAACACGTTAATTTCATAATTTTCAATGTTTTTAAGACATAAGCCCTAAAGGTGCCATTATAATAGCTTGGCAATTTGATAAGCATAAATAATGTATTTCGGAGGCATACCTATACTTTTTTGCTTGCTTTACGGTACATTTGTATAAGCAGGCAAGGTTCGTTAAGTTTGCCTAGGTTTTGACTGATGGACAACCTGATGTTTGAACGCTTAAGGCGGTCCAAGTGAATTAATGCAAATGGTCAGAACATATCCGGAGGGCTTCAACCTCCGGATTTTAATTCCCTACTGGTTTAAATGGTTTAATAGTTGGTCACAACAATCCTCCTTTCATAAATTTTGAATCGAACTTGTTCGGTTAACTCTAATCTTCGCAAGACTTCAGAAACATTTGCGTATCGAGATACCCTACCACCAAAACGGAGGGAAGGATTCACATCCTGATAAGCGACATCGACATTATACCATCGGCTAATTTGGCGCATGATGCTTGCTAAGGTTTGCTCATTAAAAGCAATATATCCGGATTTCCAAGCGGTTTCTTCATCGGCATCTACTTCACTTATGGTTCCTCCATTAGATGCTATTGTTGCGCAGTAGCCGGGATGAATGATTTCCGAAAAACCGTTACTTTCTATTTTGATCTTTCCAGCAACTAGCGTCGTGCGTTCCAGTTGTTCATCTGGATAAGCTTGCACATTAAACGATGTTCCTAAAACCTGTATGGTTTGAGTTTTAGTTTTAACGCGGAATGGACGATTTTTATCTTGGGCTATTTCGAAATAAGCTTCGCCAATAACTTCTACTTCTCTCAAATTTCCTGTAAATTCACTGGGAAACCGAAGTGAAGAGGCTGCATTTAGCCATACCTTAGTGCTATCTGACAAGACCACTTGGTATTGCCCACCTTTCGGTGTTTCCAATTCATGATAAGTAATCTGTTGTGGATGATTGCCAACATCTTGATGAGCAATGGGGGCACCATTTACATAACTAATCGCTGAAGCATGGATGGCAATACCTGTGTTTAGACTATCCAGTTTGATGGTACGGCCGTTACTTAATTTCAGCGTAGCCCTGTTACTGCCAGAGGGTATGTCGACAACCTGTTGGTTTGAGGAAGAAAGAGGCCTCATGGCCGTATATTGCATGATACCGAAACTTAACGCTAGTAATACTACTGCCGCAGCGCCGTACCGATACCAATGGTTTTTACGTCTTCGCAAATGTAGATGCTCCTCAATACCTTTCCAGACCTCATCTTTGGTTTGATCATCGGCTTGAGCGGATTGCATCGTATGGCTATGCAGATAAAGGCTCTCGACCATGACCTTTTCTTCCTCGGTGCAGGTGCCGTTATGATAGCGTTTTAGGAGTTTAGTTAGTTCTTCATTCGTCATATTGTCGTGGTTAAGTGGATTTTCCCCTAACGTATTGAAAAGACGAATGAAGGAGCGTTTAGGGTAAGAAAAAAATTAAAAAAAGGAGAAGTAAGGATTTTTTTAAACGAATTAAAGCATTTTTGATTTGACGATTTACATTATCCCGGGAGATTTGGAGGCGCTCGCTAATTTCTTGATGACTAAGATGATCTGTGCGACTAAACTCAAAAATGGTACGCATTTTAGGAGGCATTTTTTCCAGACAAGCTTCGAAACGCTGGATTAATTCTTTCTCAAATAATAGGTAATCCGCTGTATAGCAGCCTTATTGGTGGTTTTTTGCCAATGTAGCCTTGTAACGTTCAGCATATTTTGCGTGGGTAGATCGGTCGATTATTTTATTCAACGTAGTTCTGTAAAGATAAGCACGGAAAGAACGTTTGAGTTGCAAATCTGTTCGTTTCTGCCAAATGGAGGTAAAGACGTCTTGGATAATGTCTTTTGCGTCATCCGCATTAGTAGTACTCGAAACGTAATGCCAAAGCGTATCCCAATACCTTTCATATAGCTCCTTGAAAGCCAAGTCATCTCCCTGGCAAACCCTGTCGAAAAGTTGTTCGTCGGTATACAACGTGTATTTGGGCATAAAAGGTAAACTTATTTCGATTTATTTTTTTGGCTCATGGCAAATATAATAGATTTTTTAATGTCATGATCATCATTAACGTTTGTAAAATCGCACTGGATAGAAGAAATGGAAACAGCTAGGTTTATCATATACATTAATATTTATTAATGGGGCAAATATAATAGTATTCTAAATATAATCTATAAATTCTATAGACTTTATTTTATATAATGATGTGTACGCATGGTGTTATAGATAAGGATATGAATATGTTGCCTAAAGATGAATAGTCCACGCGATTAGATGTTTAATGTGATTGATAACCTTTCTATATCTAAGGCTATGTTGTGCTTATTCCTGACTGTTGTAGTTTTTACGTTTCAGTCATGTAAAAAAGAAGAAACCGGTTCAGGAAATACCGAAGAACAGTTTTTAGGGTGTAAAATAAATGGGAAATCCTATACGTTCAATGCGCATGTAAATGCAAACGATAGGCCATCGGAGGAAGTGGTTCATTTTGTCGTGATCAGCGGCTGGGAAAATGAGGATACTGCTACCTCTCCGGGCTTTGGTATTGACTTAGTTTTACCAGAGGGGGCGGAAGAAGAGACCTATTCGGTGGCTGGAGGTAGTACTTCGGAACTAGATGGCCAATACTATATCCAGAATTTTAAGGATGGAAAACACATAGGGACTACGGTTTACGACGGAGGTAGAACGGATGGTACCAAATTTACCTTGACGATAACAAGCTTGACTGATTGGGGAGTAAAGGGAACTTTCTCCGGTGTATTGAAGCTCGTTGGGGGTAGCGAATACTTAACCGTTACGGATGGCGAGTTTTCGGCACCATATAATTAATTTATCTGAAAAACATGTACAGCAACGTGATTTCTCTCATCGAAAGGATTGTTCCATTTTAAGATGTAGGAAACTGAACGAGGAAGGTGGTGCCTCCCGATATATTTGTGCTATAACTGATATGGCCTCCTTGGGCTTCAGCGTACTGTTTACACATGGTTAGACCAAGGCCTACATCTTTTATATTTCGATCCGTAGGATTGTTGATTTTCTCAAATAGATCTTTAGCTATCTGCCGAGCTTTGCCTGTTCCGCTATCAGCTACGGAAACAATGGCCGCATTACCTTCTTTGCGGGTTTCTAAACGGATTTCTCCTCCTTCGTCCGTAAATTTAATGGCATTATCGATTAGGTTTCGGATAATTAATAAGGTCATTGCTTCATTACCCGTCACACGTAGATGTGCTTGCGTTTGGATAATGAGGTTAATTTTCTTATGTTGAGCCAGATGGGTATAAAGCGCTGTACTTTGCCGCAAACATTCTGCCAGGTCTATTGTGGATAGCTGGACTTGCTCAACATGATAATATGCTTTGGACCAAGTTAACACACTATCCAATAGCTGTTGCGTTTGTTGTGTTAAGCTGAGTAGTTGCTGTTCGACGATTCGTTTTTCTTCTGCCGAAAGATTTTCGTGAAAAAAGCGATTCAAATAAGTTTGTATGCCTGAAATTGGCGCACGAAGATCGTGCGAGAGAATGGATATCAACCGGATCTTTTCATCATTAAGTAGACCAAGTAATTCGGATTGTTGCTCTACCGTTTTTCGTTCAACATTATAATGATATACAAAGGTAATAACTCCCGCAGCAGTTAATAAGGATACGATGAGATAGGTAATCAGGTTATCTAAAAAATACACTGAACGTTCTGAATAAGTTCCCCTAATGGTGTTGGGAAAATTAAATTCGATGCCTAACAAAACAATAATTAAAATACCATTGAAAACAGTCCAAAAGATATATTGGTCTTTTGGAGATAAAACCATCGTTGCTAGATACACACCTAACAATAGCAATAATGTTGGCCCGGCTACGCCAGCATTATAGAAATAATTAATACCTAACAATAAATTTAAGCAGATAATCATGATTACAAAACTCTGTATATAGCGTTTCTTTACTGTAGATTGATAATAGGATGAAGCGAAAAGTAGACTAATAACCAAAGAGATTAGTGCGGAGTAATAAAGACCGGAGAAACTGTTAAATATGAGTGTGGCTAATACGAGGATAAAACCAATGAAAGTGAAAGCATTGAATAGGCGGTGTTGTAAGGAGAATTGGGTTGGATCACCAACAATTTTTGATAAAATATTTCGGATGTTAACATGTTCAGAAAGCATAGGTTGCCGATCGTTGTGTTAGCATAAGCATTTAATGAGCAAATATAGTGTTTATTACCCTGTAACGTGTAAGTAAATTAAGTGGCAACGCCAATTAATAAACGTATTCAAACCAAAATAGCTGAATAATATGCCAAAATACGTGACTACATTCTCGGAAAAATATAATACTTATGCACTATACGTATAAATCAATGCATGGAATAGCTTGTTAACATGGTAAATCTACAAAGTAAACCGCATTTCGAGATACTTGATGGTCTTAGGGGAGTAGCCGCGATATCGATAGTTGTGTTTCATTTCTTAGAATTTGTATATCCGGATTATAGCGAAAATTTCCTCGGCCATGGTTTTTTGGCTGTCGATTTCTTTTTCTGCTTATCTGGATTTGTTATTGGTTATGCCTATGATGATCGTATACGTACAATCGGCGTTTGGCAATTTTTTAAAGCGCGGTTAATTAGGTTACATCCGCTGGTATTATTAGGGTCTGTGTTGGGATTAATTGGTTTTTTTATCGATCCATTTGCTAATAGTTGGGAAACGTATAATACGATAGAACTGGTATTGATCTTTTTAACGTCTGTTTTTCTTATTCCTTATCCGGTAATGGCCGAACGTGGTTTTGGTTTGTTTGGCCTCAACACACCTTCTTGGTCGCTGTTTTTTGAATACATGGCGAATATTTTTTATGCCTTGTTCCTGTATAAAATTAGTCGGCGCACCTTATGGACACTTTGGGGAATTGCGGGTTTAGGCTTATGTTTAGCTAGCTATCGGGCTGGTACATTGATTGGTGGTTGGGATAAGAGTAGCTTTTGGGATGGGTGTGCCCGTATTAGTTATTCTTTTCTGGCGGGCCTGCTTATATTTCGATCGAAATGGCTTGTAAAAACACGCATTGGTTTTATTGGCCTTTCTATTTTGTTGTTGCTCGCCTTGTTGGTACCCTATTTTAGCTGGAATTGGTTAATGGAAGCGTTGATTGTGCTCTTTTATTTTCCGTTGCTTATTGTGCTGGGTAAAGGTACGGCGCTTAATGCTGGCTTCAAAAGCGTATGTGTTTTTTTTGGTAATTTATCTTATCCATTATATATGACTCATATTCCGATGATTTGGATATTTGGTAGTTACTATACTACACATGAAGTAAGTACTGCTCAATTGAGTTGGATGATCATCCTCGGAACAGCTTTCTCCATGGGGCTAGCTTATGTTGCTATGGTTTTTTATGATACGCCAGTGCGAAAATATTGGCAAATAAAACAAGGGTTATAGTTGCGTGTCATGCTCTTCACCTGGATAATTTTCTATAGCTATAGAAAGCTTAATATGCTTTGTTGACTTTTTAAGGATAGCCGCGCGATTCAAAGCATACAGGAGCTGATTGGCGAAATCCTTTTTTAGCGCATAGGCCATCACCTCTCCCTTTTGGTCTAAGATCGTGAATAGTCGGTCGTTTTCTTCTATATAATACATTTTTTAACTCCTTTCGGTTGACCAAACTTATACGCGTATAGGAGAATGGTTATGTTGTTTTTCTGTGTCTAACGAATATCATGCCAGTATTATGTGTTTATTTTACATCTATAGAACGAGTAGCTAGAAAATAAGAATTATCATTTTGTCCAATTTGGAGCATTCGTTTGTTATGGAGGTATAACACTTACAATAAATTAATATCATGAAACAACGAATCAATTTTCAAGAAAAAGGACAAAACGCTTTAAAGGCATTATTCGGATTAGGGACGTATTTAAAAAAATCAACTTTGGATAGAAAGTTGCAAGAATTAGTTAATTTTAGAATTTCGCAAATGAATCAATGTGCATACTGTTTGGATATGCATTCGAAGGAACTACGAGCCATGGGAGAGACAGAACAACGCTTATACGGCTTAAACGCTTGGCGTGAAACACCATATTATACGGAGAAAGAACGTGCAGCTTTTGCATGGGCAGAGGCCGTCAATGCTTGCCAAGTACCTGATGAAATATTTGAACAGGCGAGAAATAGTTTTTCGGAAGAAGAACTGGTTGATTTAACCTTATCCATTGCTGCTATAAATGCTTGGAATCGGATGAATATAGCGTTCACGACTATACCTGGAGATTACCAAGTAGGACAATTTGGATAAGCGACACTTTAATATTTGATATGACGAAGCATGAATGAGTTCTTATTAATTTTTCGCAGAGACTTCACAACAAAAGAGGGTCAGCTATCACCAGAACAATTGCAGCGCTCTTTAAAAGATTGGCAGGATTGGTTTGAAAAAATTACCGAACAGCATAAATTGGCTAGGCCTCCGCAACGATGGGATGGTAAAGGTAAGGTGGTGAAATCCGACAAGATGGTAACCGATGGCCCATATGTGGAAGTTAAAGAATCTATTGGCGGTATGATCTTTATCAACGCCAAAGATTATGAAGAAGCGGCTGAAATTGCCAAAGGATGTCCAATTTTAGCCTTGGGAGGGAATGTAGAAATCCGTAAAGCAGTAACACCTGAAGCCTCGAAATAAGACAAGTTTTCTCGCATGTTTAGAAAACATGGAAGCAACTAAACTAAGGCTTCCATGTTTTTTTGTATCAATACTTTATCATTCTCCGAATGGGCAAGTTGAAGCGCTGTTTGGAAATGAGCATAAGCTTTTTGTTTATCGATACCTGCGTATAGATTGCCTAATAAGGTATAATAGAAATGATTATCGGTAAGCTTAAGCGCTTCTGCTACTGCGATGGCTTTTTCGTTTCCGTATACTTTTGATAAAGCAAAAGCTCTATTCATGGCGATAATGGGTGAATAGGTTAATTTAATTAGATGATCGTATAATTGAAGGATGTTTTCCCATTTCTCTTTTAGATCTTCTTTCTGGGTATGCCAAAAGGCGATACCGGCTTCCAAGTGATATTTAGTTAGTTCATCACCTGTAGCAGCTTTATTAAGGTAGTATTTGCCTTGTTCGATCAATTGCTGGTTCCATTGACTTTCGTCTTGATTCGCATATAGGATGATTTCGCCGTTTTCATTGGTTCGGGCATCGAATCTGGAAGAATGAAAACACATTAAGGCGAGTAATGCGTTCACTGCTGGTTGGTTAGTGTTAGGATTTTCTACCAATAAATAGGTTAAGCGTATGGCTTCCGTACAAAGATCTTGGCGTAACGTGCGATCTTGAGAGGCAGAATAATAACCTTCAGAAAAAAGTAAATACAGGGTGGTCAGTACAATGTCCAATCGATCGGCAATCTGTGTTGCATTGGGTTGTTCAATTCGTATAGCCATTTCCCTTAGCTTTTCTTTTGCACGGTTGATTCGTTTATAAATTACTTCTTTATTGGTTAAAAAGGCATCTGCAATTTCTTGTATCCCAAATCCACATAATAGATTCAACGCTAAGGCAACTTGCGATTCTTTGGAAATGCTTGGGTGGCACACGGTAAAGATCATGGCTAACTGACTATCGGCTATATGCTTAGTCGACAAATCAATTTCCATAGTTTCTTCCGCTTGCGCGTTTGTATACCTAAATTCGGGTGATACTTTCTGCTCAAAAAGTGTATTTCTTTTGAAGTAGTTTCTTGCTTTGTTTTTGGCAACAGTATAGAGCCATGCGGTAGGGTTTTGCGGAATGCCTTTCAGACTCCAATCTTCGGTAGCGGCGAGGAAAGTATCGCTCACGATGTCTTCGGCGATCGCTAGGTGTTGTATGCCGAAACGATAACTTAGTACGGCTACCAATTTTTGATATTCTGTTCTAAAAAGATTGGGTAGTAATGCATTATGTTCGTACATATAGCTAAAAATACCTTGGTATTATTTTACAAAGGTATTTTTATTTTAAAGCTAAACGAATAGCTCGTTTTTATCTTTTGCTGTCTCGGAACAATAACATGCTATTGATGATACCGTAAAGGGCAGTGCAGCTATGAATGAGGAATGCGGGCATATTGCTGAATCCATGAGCCTGATATACTACGCTGGCGTCTACAATTGGGATGCATGTGGCAAACATAAAGATAAATGCGGTGGCCCTTACATTCCTACTATACAATAAGTAAGCGAGGGTCAATCCCGAAAAAACATCTCGAATACCCTTAATGCTACCATATAAGGCCGTTGGACCGTCGGGTAGGGATAATCCAAAGGCTATTGAGGCTTTTAAAGGTTGAAGGGCATAACGGATACCAATAAAGGTAATGCCTAGGGAAATGAGCGCTGCCATCCAGAAGGAAATGGTTCTAGGGCCCCATGTAAATTGCTGTTGTTTCATTGTTATTGACTTTGTGTAAAACCTTATGATGAACGACACAAAGATCTAGTAGGCAGCAGTCAATTTCGTTCACTTGGGTTAATTAATGTTTTTTGCGATTCTTGTGCGGATGCGGTAAAGAGACTGGGGTTTTATGCCGACATAAGAGGCAATATAATATTGGGGTATACGTTGTACGTCTCCTTCTTCTAACAGGTGTTCACAGGGATCCAGGCTTATTTCCTTAAATAATGTGGGGATAAGCTGTTCTTCTGCAGGAGAAAGATTAATAAATTTGGTGATAGTTTTGATCAGTGTTTCCATTTTTCTAATGCTTATATGAAGTGGTTGTGCAAACGTAGTAAATTGTTTATAAGCTATAAATTATTCGTATTCTTTCTGCACCTTTTTTATTTTAGTGACTTTATATATTTTGAGTAGATGATGGATCATCAAAAAATAGCAGTTTCTGAACCGATATCTTTACTTGTAAGGGATATCTGGATATTTGAAGATACGGATACCAACGGAGATACCCACCTTCCTTTCTTTGCAGATGGTTATCCTGGTTTACTGTTTCAGCAGACCCAAAATGGTTTATTTATAAAACCACATCAGAAGCTAATGCCCGTTTCTTTCTTATATGGACAGACGATACAACCTATAACCATGGAATTGGAAGGGGCTTATCTGCTGATTGTTTTCCGTCTTTTTCCGTTTGTGTTTAAAAGCTTTTTTGATGTAGATCCAAAAACGTTGAACGACGAATGTTATGATTTAGAAACTTTTCAGGGTATCGATATTCCATCTTTTAACCAAGAACTGTTAAGACTTGAAACGGTAGCTCTCAAGATTGATGCTATTAGCGAGTTTTTGGCCACGTTACTTAAGCAGAAAAGGGAAAAACTGGATTTTAAGATTAAACAAGTTATAGAACGGATCATTCAGACACAGGGAAAAGAAAACATCCGAACGATAGCCGAAAGGCTACATATACATGTTCGGACACTTGAACGTCGATTTATGCGTGAAACGGGGCTCTCTCCCAAGCAGTTTGCAAAGATTATTCAATTTCAAGGATCTTTGGAAAAGCTTACGGTTAAAGACTTCCAACAAATGAACGAGGTTGTTTACGCCCATGGCTTTGCTGATCAGTCACATTTCATTAAAGTATTTAAAACCTTTACCCATCAGACACCAGGTGCATTTCAAAAGGGAATAAACGAAAAGAATTGACTGTCGTTTTTTTTCTATTTTCTCACTTAAAGGCTACTGAAATTTGTGTTAGTATAAACATTTAATTTATTCGATCATGAATTTAATCATTTTTGGAGCTACGGGAAGTATCGGTATACATCTGGTAGAACAAGCACTGCAAAACGGCCACCGGGTTACTGCTTTCACTAGAACACCGAAAAAATTAGATGCTATTCGGCATCCACAACTAACTGTATTTAAAGGAAGCCTTACCGATAAACAGGCTGTTCATTCAGCGCTAGCTAATCAAGACGCGGTATTATGCGCCATAGGGGATGGTCGTAAAGGGAACATCCGTGCTTTAGGAACGAAAAATATTATTGAGGCCATGGAAGTACTGGGTTTACGGCGGCTAATTTGTGAAACTACATTGGGCTTGGGAGATAGCAAGCAGAGTTTGAATTTTTTCTGGAAGTATTTGATGTTCGGAATGCTGCTCAAAAAAGCATTTAAAGATCATCAATTACAAGAAACATATATTTTTAATAGTACACTCGATTATACCATTGTAAGGCCATCCGCATTTACCGATGATGACCCTTCAGGTCGTTTTAAAGTTGGGTTTTCCGGACGTACTAAAGGATTAAGTCTTAAAATTGCCCGAGCAGATGTGGCGGATTTTATGTTGCAACAGATTGAATCACAAGAATACTGCAGAAAGCCGGTGAGCATTTCTAATTAAGGAAATTAACCTCGGAACAGCATCTCGTTACTTCAATTGCGCGCAAGATATATCCGCTTAAATTATTCTATGGTAAATCGGTAAATGCAGGTACTTTGATAAGTAGAACCGGGCGCTAAGATGGTCGATGGCCAGTCAGGTTTGTTAGGTGCATCGGGATAGTGCTGTGTTTCTAAACAAACGGCACTGAATTGTTTAAGCGCTTTACCTCCCTTACCAAGTTGTGATCCATCCAGACTGTTGCTGGTATACACTTGAATACCAGGTTCATTCGTGTAAACGGAAAGTGTAATTCCATTATTGGGTTCACGTAAGCTTGCTGCTAATATACTGGTGTCTCCTTTGGTATTTAATACCCAGTTGTGATCTAGGCCGCCAACAAATTGTAGTTGCTGATGCTTAGGATCGCGATCCATCCCTGTTTGGATAACTAGCGGTTGTCGGAAATCAAATGGTGTGTGAGCAACTGAAGCAATCTCACCAGTTGGAATAAGATTGGAATCCAAGGGGGTGTAAGTATCACCATTGACATATAAAATATCGTTCAAAGCCGATTGTTCTGGGTTGCCCGAAAGATTAAAAAAACTATGATTAGTTAAATTGATAACCGTCTTTTTATCCGTTGTTGCGTGATAGTGGATGGCTAATGCGCCATCATGGGTAAGGGTGTAGGTAACCTGTGCCTGAACATTTCCGGGAAAACCAGATTCACCATCAGGTGATTGATAAGATAGTTGTAAGGTACTATCATTAGGTTGATCAGCAGCAAACACTTGACCTCGCCACCCTGCGCTACCGCCATGGATGGCATGCTCGCCGTTATTCTTGTCTATCATAATGGTATCGTTATCCAATACAAATTTTCCATAACCAATGCGATTGGTTACCCGGCCCATAGTGGCTCCAAAAGAAGATGGTTGTGCGAGGTAATCAGCAATGCGGTTAAATCCTAAAACGACATCAGTTGCTTTTCCATTTTTATCGGGTACAATCAATGAAACCAGACGAGCGCCATAGTTAGTAATGCAGGCTTCCATTCCTTGGGTGTTACGCAGGATGAATAGATCAGTAGAGTCGCCATGAACAATCGTTTGGAAATCTTTGCGGAGTAAACCTGATTGTGTACGCTCCTTGTTTGGTGATGGACTGCACGCGAATAATATTCCTAAAGAAACGAATAAAAGGGAAATGTGAATTTTTTGGGTATTCATGGAATTTTTAGATAGTAACTAGTTTATTGCCAAACATACATAAAAAAACTTACCTTTATTTTATTTGTTAATTAGAATGATTCTTAATAATATTGACGATGATTAGTTTATCGATATGGCAAAGGTAAAACCGGCACTTTTTGAAGTGCTACACGATACCCAAGTGGAAACGGTGTTAATGCGTTTATATAAAGCAGCTTTACGACAGGGATGGCAGATGCTTTGGCATTTTTTACCAAAAGTATTTCAGCTATTAGGTAAGGGAATTGATTGGAAAACAGAAGAAGAATCCTTCTATAAAGATAAATATATACCCATTCTTCCTGATCAGGGTACTTTTTTGTATTTACAAGCGCGAGCAATCAGCGCGCAACATATCTTAGAATTTGGTACTTCTTATGGTATATCAACCATTTACTTAGCGAAGGCTGCAAAAGATAATGGTGGAAAGGTGATTTCTACAGAATATTTACCACATAAAGTACAAGCGGCACGCAAGCACTTAGAGGAAGCGGGACTTTCGGATTGGGTAGAAATTTTGGAGGGCGATGCCCGCGAAACATTAAAGGAAAACACCGTGAGTTTCGACATGGTATTGCTAGATGGTTGGCCGGATATGGTTTATACTATTTTTAAACTCGTTGAACCTCGGTTAAAAAAAGGAGCAATTATTTTGGTAGATGATGTGGAAGGGTTTAGACCCTCTATGCAAGACTATTTGGATTATGTCAGGAATCCGGTTAATGGATACTTATCGAGTACCATTTCGTTGCGTAAGGGACTGGAATATACGGTGAAAACTTAAAGTTGAGGGTATCGGTGGTACTGATTTTTTAGCATAGAACTTAGAAAATAAACGAATGAAATTTAAAAGCATACAAGCAGCATTACAGGTGAGTCGGAAAAAGTGGATTACACCACATTATATCCGAATATTTTTAACAGGAGAGGACGTGTATCGGATAGCCAATACAACGGTTGGTGTGAATAATAAAATTCTAATTCCTCCCAAAGGGGTAGATAAAATTTATTTTCCGGAGTTCAACGATCAAACGATGGAGTGGGTACATCCTCCTGAAGCAGTACGGCCGATCGTTCGCACCTATACTCACCGGGGAATAAACCTGGAAACCAATGAGATTTGGATCGATTTTGTGGCCCATGGCGAGGAGGGGCCAGCATCTGCATGGGCAACGCATGCTGCAGTAGGTGATGTATTGGGCGTTTTAATGCGTGATGGAAAGTCTGAACTTTTTCCCTTACGCGAAAAATACCTTTTGGTTGGCGACGCTACAGCCCTACCGGTGCTTGGCGCTATTTTGGAACACCTACCTGCTACGGCCAAGGCGATATGTATATTGGAAGTGCATGATAAACAGGATGAGCAGATATTAAAAACCGATGCTGATGTGGAATTCATTTGGTTGCATAATGACGCTCCTCAAAAGGGCAGTCTTTTATCTAAATTGATAGCGCGAATACAACTACCTGAAAAATCGCGATTTGCGTATATAGCAGCTGAATACGATACCGTAAAGTCTATTCGTTCCTATCTCCGTCAGGAAAAAAATTGGCAGCGCGATGAATTATATGCTTACGCCTATTGGAAGGCTGGCGTGGCAGAAGATAAGTCATCGGCCGAACGCCATGCCGAAAAAGAAAAAACAACATAGAGCGGCACGTCACGTAAGCGATTAGGGAAATGGCGCTTAAATTTTAGTATTGCTCTTTTGATTTCGAATAATAACATAATACAATAGAAAGCCCACTGCAATAAAAACGAGTTCGACACCAAAAGGTAAGGGTGAATTTCGTAATGTTGCCTCTGGGATGAAATCAAGCACGATTAAGCCAGCGCCACTAAAAAATAACAATAGACCCCACTTCAGCGAAGCAAGTTTGGAGTCAGAAACGTGGTTTAATAATTTCAACGATTCGGCGCCAATCTGTCCAGAATTGATTAATCGATTCTTTAAAATAAAATCAAAAATTATCCGAACTAAAAGAAATACTGTTGCGAAAAAACCAATGGGAACTAAGATTCCAGCTAAGTCAAACATCATATTTTTTTATTTAGTGTTAACGATTTTGTTTTCCCAATAGACAATGTCGTTCATCAAAAGGTTGCAGTTTTTTTCAGAAAAAACTTTTGCAGCATTTTTTCCAAATATGCAACATTTATCCTAAGGCGCTTGTCTAATGAGGGTATGTTCACAGAGCGGGAGTTAGTAGCCAAAATTGTCAGCGGAAATGTAAAAGCGTTTGAACTGTTGATTAAACGGTACGAAAAGCTTGTGCTTCATATGGTATCTAAAATGATTAGCTGTGACGAAGATGTACATGATGTCTGTCAGGATGTATTCATTAAGGTATATCATCAACTACACACATTTAGTTTTCAGTCTAAATTAAGCACATGGATTGCGCGAATAGCGTATTTTACAACAATTAATCATTTGCGAAAGGTTCATCGCGAACAATTGCGGATAACCAACGATGATCTTTTGGCTATTGAAAATAATTATTTTACAGAAGAAACACCAGAGCAGTTGTTGATTAAAAAAGACGCATCCGCTTATATACAACATTTAGTGCAACAATTGCCTTTGGCATACCGTTCTGTACTTACGCTGTTTTATTTGGAAGAGTTCAGTTATCAGGAGATACAAGAGGTGACAGGGATGCCGGAGGGAACGGTAAAAAATTATATTTTTCGCGCTAAGAAGCTCTTGCGTGAAAAATTAGCGCAATATGTCCTCTTAGAAAACAAGCTTTGAATGGTAATGGAGAAGACGAATATATATGAAGACAATTAGCTAAATTTGCATAAGGAAGATTTTTATGAAGGAGGAACAAGAAAATCCTATCGATATCAATGCGTTATTGGAAACTGCATTAAGGCGGGAACCCGATACGAGTTTGCCTTATGGTTTTGCAAGGACAGTAGCTCGGAAAGCTTTTGCCCAACGTGCTCGATTTATAGGATATATAAAATCGTTGGGGATCGGTGTCTGCCTTGGTGTCGTTATGCTGATGGTTTTATACCTATTTACACCCACTTTTGGCAAACAGATCATGGGATTGCTGTTTCATTGGAAGTACACAGTGATTTTCATTGTTAGTGTGGTGACCATAATCCAATATTTCGACTATAAATTGAAGATCGTTCATAGATGGGATGAATGATAGTGATCATCATCTTAAACAGGCATGGCTTGAGCCATTTCTTTTGCTGTTTGGCCAGGGTAGCAAGTTCCTTGATACAAGTGTTTGTTTATGCTTGTTTCAGTTTTTTAAGGAATCAACTTTCGGCTGTCGCAATCATCACGTGTTAGAGCAACAAATCAGAAACATGAAATACCCTGTCTAATACCACTGCCGTAATCCCAACCAATAAGATACTTAATAATTTGAGAGTAAACTCTTTTACTACCTTCTTATTACTGATTGTTCTCCAAACGATGGGTAAATCTATCAGTGCACTTGCCATAGACGATATAATAGCGACACTTCCGGCCACGGTGGCTGTAATTTCTCCATGCTCAGCCATGGTTGCAGCAGCAGCAGTAGTACTCGCAGAGCTGATAAATCCTCCAATAAGTCCGGTGACCATAATACCAAGGCTACCAAATACCCTAGTTAAAAGAGTACCCGAGGTTTGAATAACAATGAACAATATACCGAACCATAATACCTTACGGAGAGAAATAGGCGAGCTTAGTTTAAGGTCTATTTCCTGTTGGACATCTTTGTGTCTGATATAGTCTCTCCATATCCATAATGCGGCAATAGCAGCCATAGCTACCAGTGGAAATAAGGTTGCCGCTAAGGAAAGAGGTACGAAAAGCGCAGCTAAAACCATATTGCGGACAAACATAGAAATGTTGATTAAACTGGAGAGGGTGGTGATTTTTTCCGGAGTTCCTGCATCTTCAAGCCGACTGCTAATTTCTGCCACCGTGGCCGTGCTATTGACCAGTCCGCCGAAAATAGCACCCAAGTATAGACCATGCGATCGATAAATTCGGAGAAAAACGTAGTTGACAAAACCTATTCCGGCTATCGCAATAATGCTAATCCAAGCATCACTTGGGTTAAATAACTGCCACGGATCTATAAATCGATCGGGCATGATGGGGTAAATAACAAAGCCTATCAACCCTAAAATAATAGCGCTTCGGATTTCAGAGGGCTGCAAACCGCCGGCAAATCGGTTCAACTCCGTTTTCCAAGCAAGAAGCATGGTTACGATAATCGTTCCGGCAACTGGTGTGAAAATATGGCCTAACCCGACCAAAACACCCAGCAGGTAATCGGCAATGAGTGCAGCCGACGTCGTAATTTCCACGGTGTTATCTGTTTTCAGACTGCGGGCATTGGTGACAATGATTAGTAAAAAGACACCTACCATGGCCGCTATTATAACAGATGGACTAATTACGGCGGCAAACATACCCAATAAAGCGACAATGGAGAAGGTACGGATACCGGCTTCTTTATGAGACCATTTCCTTTCCATGCCAATGAGCATACCCATGCCTAACGCTACGGTCAGCTTTAAGGCCATAGGACCGACAGGATAATTAAGAAATTCTTGTTGCATCGTTATACCGTTTAGAACTCGTTTAAACTTTTTCCTTTTTGAAGGGTTTGAACTTTTTCAAGGCTAATACAATAAAAGCAAGATAGTTAAACCCTGTCCAGCTTGCCACGGTAGTATCAAACCTGTTTAGTAACGACCGGAAACTGTCCATCCATGCATTGGTACGCTCGATGACATAGTGTTGGTCATAAAGTTCTTTGTCAAAATAGTCATCTCTGTCCCTGTCACCGTTGCGTCTGTTGAAGCAGATATTGGCATTGATTTGCTCTTGGGCACAAGCCTGTCGAAAATCTTTGGAATCAAAGCCCGCATCAGCATTGAGGAATAATCCCTCCACACTCAGGTCAGCATCTTTCAGCGTGCCAGTAACGACTTCAAACTGCACCTCAATGTCATACAGGTCATTATGGTTGCCTGCCAGAGGTTCAGACATCGCCAAAGGTAGCCCCTGCCTTTCGCTAAGATACAGGGCATTAGTGGTTTTACGCCTCTTACGAGCTTGATATTCTACTTGTTCCCCACCCTTGATAGCCGAGGTGTGACTGCCATCCAAGTCCACGCTGGAAAGGTCGAGTTTTGATTTATGGCGGTGGAGAAAGTTCACCCAACAGTCTTTCCAAAAACCACATAGGCACCATTTCCGGTAATGGTAATATACCGACTGCCAACTGAGTACTTTACTGTCAAAAAGGGCTTTTACAGGCAATTGATACCACTGAACACCCGTTTTGAGTTTGTAAAGAATGGCGTTAACAATCTCTACCAATGGAACCGTCGGGGCAAATCCTCGATTCGTCTTTGGTATGTAAGGGACTATTTCCAATGCTATTGTATCTTTGTCAAGTACAGAGTACATAAAGGGTTGGTTTTGATAATTGTATGTTTCGCAACACAAATATCTGCAACCCTTTTTTATTTTTAAAAAAAAGTTTAAATCACTTCTTAGCTAAATAACCGGACAGGTGATTTAATATAAAATAATCAGTATGCGTCTTTTGTTCGACTACCGTTAAATTCGAATTGTTTTGAAAGCAAGAACAATCCATTGGTCGCCTTCTTTTTCCAATTTGAATCCACCGACTAAGCCGGTTTTTTTATTCAGGACTAAGCAACTTGCTCGGTTACTACTAATACTGATATGTTGTAGTGCAACAGATTGAGGGCTGTTTTGTTTGAATTCGTCATAAGATAAACATTGTAAAAATATAGCGGTGGTGTCATTATGGGGATAATCAACTATCGATTTAGGGTTTCTCAAAGGGTGCTGTTTTTCCATTTTACCTTTCTGGCAAGATAAAAATAGACAACAAAGCAATCCGATGGATAAGTACTTATTCATTTAACAGGGGTTTAAGTGAATAGATTTTCGAATGCAAAAATAGATGCCTAATAAGAAATAATATAAATTTTTACACCAAAGTGCTTTTATCTTACACATAAAGGTTATTTTTAACCTCATCATGCGTTTGTCTACCATTTTAAGGTTAAAAGAAGGCTTTATAGGTAGCGAACATATTTATACCTTTGGAGTTAATAGAATATATGCATAGTTATTTATCAATAAAGCAGAAAAAAATACGGATCGGAGATATTAGTATTGCTTATTTGGAAAAATTTGCTGATAATCCCAGAAAGACCATCATTTTTATTCACGGTTTTCCTTTTAACAAGAATATGTGGATAGATCAGTTGGCTGCATTACCTTCTGATATACACGGCCTTGCGTTGGATGTACGTGGGCATGGTCGTAGCACAATTGGACACGGATATTTTAGTATAGACGTTTTCGCGAAAGATTTGATCCGTTTTATCGAACAATTAGGTTTATTTAAAGTGGTATTATGTGGTATTTCTATGGGAGGGTATATCGCATTACGCGTTAACGAGCTGATGCCTACACTTATTGAGGGGTTGGTTTTGGTAAGCACAAATGCGCAAGCAGACAATAATGCCGCGAAGATTAAACGCTTTGATACCATACAATCTGTTTTAAAATTTGGGCGAAGAACATTTGCTATAGGTTTTGTAAAAAATGTTTTCTCAGAAGAAAGTTTGAAAACGAAGCAGGATGCCGTAGAGCTCATCCGAAGTAGTATTCGGAGAAATGATGTCAGGAGCATTTGTGCTACTTTATTGGCGCTGGCTTCGCGAACAGACACCTCGGCAAGCTTAAACGGTATTCCGTTCCAAGTGCTTATCATAAAAGGTGAGGAAGATAAGCTCATGACTATGGAACAGGCTAACCAACTAAAAATGAACATACCCCAGGCGGAACTGATGATCATGAAGCAATGTGGTCATTTACCGAACTTGGAAAGTCCAGAGCAGTTTAATCAGTTGCTGCATCGATATTTAGGTCATTTAGATTAGTTATGTGTGTTATGTTTTGTTGGAGGTTGCTCACTAAATTTCCGTTTTGTAGCCGGTGATTTTAAGACCGGTTTTTCCTTTCGGTAAACTTTATCGCTTGTTCTTTTTACGACTTTATCATCGATAGGTGGGTGTTGTTCGGAATCTGTGGGTTGATATTTTTCTGAATTTTCCTGTTTTTTCATATTTGATGCGTATTTTTTGATGGTATTTATTTTAATTGATTTACTTTATTTTATAGCAATCATTTAGCGCGTTAAGTTATAATTTACCTAAATTTAACAGATAAAAATAGCTTTTGTTTAACTAAGGAGACGATATTCCTTAACTTTGTTTTGCCTAAGCTATAGGCAAAAAAACAAGTAAAAAACCAATGAGGGTAGCAATTAATGGTTTCGGCCGTATCGGTCGGAATGTATTACGAAATATTATACGAAGAAATGAGGCATTAACCATCGTTGCCATCAACGATTTGGCCGATAAGCAGACGTTGGGGCATTTATTTAAATATGATTCTGTACATGGTCCATTTGAGGGCACTGTTGCTGTTACAGCAGACGGTTTAACCATTAATGGCGTATCTATAAAAATCATTAATGAGCGTATACCATCTCATTTACCTTGGGCTGCTTTGGATATCGACTTGGTTTTGGAATGCAGTGGAAAATTTACGTCGAGGAAAGCGACAAGTGAACATTTGGATGCTGGAGCACGACAGGTGGTGATTTCCGCTCCTTCAACTGATCGAGAAGTGCCTACTATTGTTTTAGGTGTTAATGATACAGCTATTGATCTTCACGCTGAAATCTTATCAAATGCATCTTGTACGACAAATAATGTTGCTCCATTGATCAAAGTACTTGATGAACGATGGAAGATCGTTGACGGATATATAACTACGGTTCATTCCATGACGGGTGATCAGAATTTACATGATGCTCCACATAAAGACTTAAGGAGAGCCCGAGCAGCCTCTTCTGCGATTATTCCTACTACTACTGGGGCAGCAAAGGCGGTAACAAATGTATTTCCACATTTAATGGGGAAATTAGGGGGAGCCGGTATTCGTGTACCAGTGCTGAATGGATCATTAACTGATTTTACGTGCATTTTGGAAAAGCAGCCAACGGTTGAAGCGATTAATGAAGCCTTTGCTTTTGCAGCAGAAAATGAATTGAAAGGAATTTTGCAGTATACGGAGGACCCTATCGTTTCTGTTGATATTATCAATTCAACCTATTCTTGCGTTTTTGATGCCTTATTAACTTCTGTAGTTGGTGGCTTGGTTAAAGTGGTAGGATGGTATGATAATGAATACGGCTATTCGAATAGGTTAGTTGATTTGCTGGTCAAAATTAAACAAGTGCAATAGCAAATGGCTTATTGTATAAGCACACATTTTTATATATGTTTGCTTTTTATAACAAGTAATCCAACCTCAATAAGCTGGCGTAGTAAACCGCACTTGTTTCGGTTATGAACAATAGTGTTTAGACTTGTTTAAATGCATAACACGTAAATTAAAGACAAAAAATTTAAATGAAAACGATTGACGATCTGAATTTCTCTGGAAAAAAGGCATTGGTAAGGGTAGACTTTAACGTTCCTTTAGATGAAAATTTTAATATTACGGATGATAACCGCATTAAAGGCGCAAAGCCTACCATAGAAAAAATCATAAAAGATGGTGGAGCAGTAATTTTAATGTCACACTTGGGACGCCCAAAGGAAGGACCGACAGACAAATTCTCTTTAAAACATATTGTAAAACATTTGTCGCAAGAGTTGAATGTTGATGTGCAATTTGCGGATGATTGTATCGGACAACAAGCAGTGGATAAGGCAAAGAACCTAAAACCCGGAGAGGTATTGTTGCTTGAAAACTTACGCTTTTATAAGGAAGAAGAGAAAGGGGATGATGCTTTTGCCGAGAAGTTAGCTGCCCTAGGGGATGTATATGTAAATGATGCTTTCGGAACGGCACACCGTGCACATGCGTCGACTGCTGTTATTGCACAGTTCTTTCCAAACGCTAAGTATTTTGGTTACCTAATGGCCGCAGAATTAAAAAATGCCGAAAAAGTGTTGAATAATCCGGAGCGGCCTTTTACAGCAATAATGGGAGGCGCAAAGGTTTCCGATAAATTAGAACTTATTGAAGCGCTATTGGCAAAAGTAGACAATTTAATTATTGGTGGAGGTATGGCGTATACCTTCGTTAAAGCTAAAGGAGGTGAAATTGGTCAATCGTTAGTAGAACTAGATAAACTCGATTTGGCAAATAGCCTCGTAGAGAAAGCAAAGGAGAAAGGAGTACAGTTAATTTTACCTACTGACTCACAGATCGCTGATAAATTTGCGAATGATGCGGAGGTATATGATGGACCTAACAACGAAATTCCGGCGGATAAAATGGGCTTGGATATTGGTTCAGATTCTGCCAAGGCGTTTGCCGATGTCATTAAATCTTCTAAAACGATTTTGTGGAATGGGCCAATGGGGGTATTTGAAATGGATACCTTTGCAAAAGGAACAAAGGCTGTAGCCGAAGCGGTAGTAGATGCGACTAAAAATGGTGCGTTTTCATTAATAGGGGGAGGAGATTCCGCTGCAGCTGTCACGAAATTCAATATGACTAAGGATGTTAGCTATGTAAGCACGGGTGGTGGCGCTTTGCTTGAATACATGGAAGGTAAAGAATTGCCTGGTGTTCAAGCAATCAATGCTTAGTGCTAAAAAAAGGTTTACAACCAACAAGGTCTTGGTACCTCATTTAATAACAAAATCATTAACATATAAAAGAGGATACCGATCAAATCGGTATCCTCTTTTATATGTTAATGTGCCATCGAAACCGAATCTGTTGTCACTTGCATTTTCTGCTCAATTGTAGCCTTATTAATTACAGATTTCACTCCTTTTGTTTTTTTAGCTAATGTTTGTGCGGCCTGCATGCTAGCCTCGTCTGGAAAGGTGCCGGTAAAGGTGGCTACGCCATCGGATACGGCTACTTGCGCACCCGGCTCCAAGATGTATTCAATTTCGTGTTGAGCACGCTGATCTTTTAACGACTTTGAGCTACAAGATATCAACCAAAAGCATAAACCCATTACTATAATGGATAATATGCACCATCGTTTGAAGTCCATCATTTCTACATTATTTTTTCTTTTATAATTGGCCGTCTTTTATGTTAGACGGTGTACTGTGCTGATATGTTGTGATGCTTGTATTTAAAAAGCCTCTCGACATTTATCATTTCCTATAAGCTTTTTATTACTGTTTACGGTCTCTTAAACAGGCTTATTTCATAAGTAAATTTAATTAAAAAAAACGACTATTGCAATAATTTAGTTATCATAAAAGTCTACGATACAGCTATTTCCATCGGCTTATTCATAAAGTAAGCTTATTTATAACGTCCCCGGTTTAAGCCGCATATGCAATGATCAACAGCGTATTAATTTTATGACTATCGGATAAATTATCCAAATGGGCATAACACGTCACCTCAACTGTAGTGAAGAACTCTTATTCCGAACGTAGATGAACTACTGCTCTAACTAAAGCTGCTTTAACTTCAGAGCAAAATCTCTGTGTAAACGTTCAGATAGTCATTTTAATTTTTGTTCATAAAAACTCCAATAAAGATGAGGGGCATGACCGATAAGATAGCGGTGAGAATCTAATAATTAGGAGGCGTTGTGGGAGAAAATATAGTGTGGAAAACTTTTTTGTGGGAGAAAGTGGGAGAAAGTGGAAGATTTATCTAATTTTACATTGAATATTTGGATAAACTGTATAGATGGCTCATTTTCTCGGAGAATTTGAATGTAAGCTCGACGCCAAAGGAAGAATGGTGTTACCTGCCGGCCTCAAAAAGCAAATACCTGAGGTTGAACGGGAAGGGCTTGTTATTAACCGAGGGTTGGAGTCGCATCTGGTGATTTATCCTAGAAGGGAGTGGGATAGGATTATGGAGGAGTTAAGTAAGCTTAATACGTTTGAACGTAAAACAAGGGACTTTGTGCGGAAATTTATGCGTGGTGCCACAGAGCTTAGTTTAGATTCGGCAAATCGGGTATTGATTCCAAAATCCCTTTTGGAGTATGCATCAATCGATGGAGAGGTGGTGCTGGCAAGTCAGTTTAATAAGATTGAGGTTTGGGCAAAAGAAACGTATGATGCCCAATGGGAAGATGAGGGGGATGATTTTGCGTCGTTGGCAGAAGAGGTTATGGGTAATTTGAATAGGAGGGTAGATGGATAGGGTGTACCATATACCAGTTTTACTAGAGGCGTGTATGGACGGATTGGACATAAAATCCAACGGAGTTTATGTCGATGTGACCTTTGGTGGTGGGGGGCATTCGCGTGAGATTTTAAAACGTTTAGGGGAAGATGGGCGTTTAATTGCCTTTGATCAAGATCCGGATGCTTTAAAAAATGCCCTTGTTGATAAAAGATTCGCATTGATACATCAAAATTTCAGATTCTTAAAGAACAACTTGCGTTTGGAAGGGATAAAATTGGTAGATGGAATCTTAGCTGATCTCGGGGTGTCTTCCCATCAATTCGATGAGGCAAACCGGGGATTTTCAACTCGCTTTGATGCCGACTTGGATATGCGGATGGATCAAATAGGAGATTTGGATGCAAAAGGGGTCTTAAATCGCTATGCAGAAGATCGATTGCAAGAGGTGTTTGGAAGATATGGTGAGATCAAAAATGCGAAAACACTTGCTCGCACAATTGTCTCGGCAAGGTTGATAAAACCGATTGTAACCGTGGGTGATTTAAAAACAGTGGCGACTGGATTGGCCCCAAGAGGAAAAGAAAATAAATATTTTGCTCAGCTTTTTCAGGCGTTGCGAATAGAAGTTAATAAAGAATTGGAAGTATTGGAAGAGTTTCTGCGACAAGCGGAAACGGTTTTAAAACCCGGGGGTAGATTGGTGGTCATGTCTTATCATTCATTGGAAGACAGATTAGTAAAAAATTTTATGGCCAAGGGTAAATTTAGCGGTACTGTAGAGAAGGATTTTTATGGTAATGAGATTAAACCATTTAAGTTGGTGACACGTAAGGCTATTGTAGCGTCGGATGAAGAAATAAGCATGAATAATCGAGCTAGAAGCGCCAAATTGAGAATAGCGGAAAAATTAGTGAACTAATTTACAGACGTATGCTGAATAGTTATAAAAATGAGGAGCTAAGTGAGGAACAGCAAGAAGCCTTGCAAGATGATGTAGAAGCGAAAGCGGATGAGTCAAAAGACTTTTTAAGATCCTTGTTTACATTTAACGGATTTTCCTCATCGAAAGCAGTGGCAGCGGTTCCTTTTATCGGCTATTTGGCCTTGTTGGCTATTATATATATTGCTAACCGGCATTTTGCAGAAAATAGCGTTCGTGAAATAGATAATTTATCGCGGGAAGTTAAATACTTAAGTTGGGAATATAAGTCTTTAAAAGCAGACTTAATGCAAAAGAGTACGCAAAGTGAAGTGGCTCGAAAGGTGGATACATTAGGATTAAAGGAATTGGTTGAACCTCCGAAGAAAATTAGTTTAGGCTTGGATAGTATATAAGGTACTGTACATGAATATCAGAACAGACATATTGTTACGCGTTTACCTATCTTTTGGGTTGATAGTACTGTTTGCGCTGGCGGTTTTGTATAAAATGTTTGATTTGCAAGTTGTGGAAGGCGCACATTGGCAGGCGATGGCGGATAGCTTATCAACCAGGTATCAAACGGTGGAGGCTACGAGAGGAAATATATTTTCTGTTGATGGAAGTTTGTTGGCGACTTCAGTTCCTGAATATGATATCCGTATGGATATGATCGCACCTGGTATTTTGGAAGATGATGTTTTTTATTCAAAAGTAGATTCACTTGCAGCGAAACTGGCTTCTTTTTTTCAGGATAAATCGGCAGAGCAGTATCGTCGTCTATTACGAAAAGCTAGAAAAGATAAGAATCGTTATTTTCTGGTAAAGCGTAATGTGAGTTTTCAGGATATGAAGGCGGTGCGTACCTTTCCGATTTTTAAACTGGGTAAATACAAAGGCGGCTTAATTGCAGAACAAAAGAATAAACGTATTTTACCCTTTAAAACGTTGGCAGCACGTACTATAGGTTATAAAAATGAGCATGTGCAACCGGTGGGCTTAGAGGGAGCGTATGCAGAATACATGGATGGAGAAAGCGGTAGTCGCCTAGTGCAACGCATCGCTGGGGGTAGTTGGATGCCTATTAATGAAGACACAGAAGTGTCTCCTAAAGATGGTGCCGATATTATCTCGACCATTGATATTAACATGCAGGATATCGCTCAGAAGGCTTTGGAAAAACAATTGATAGCAAGCGATGCGGATAACGGTTGTGTGGTTCTAATGGAAGTCACTACGGGGGAGGTAAGGGCGGTAGCAAATTTCACCAAGGTGAAAGAAGGCGTGTATAAAGAGAAATTTAATTACGCCATTGCCCAAAGTGCCGAGCCTGGTTCAACCTTTAAGTTGGCCTCTTATATGGCTGCTATTGAAGATGGTAAAGTGGATACCAGTGATATTATCGATACCGAGAATGGAACGTTTAGGGTGTATGGCCACACGATTCGTGATGATCATGCTGGTGAGGGTAAAATTTCCGTAAAAAGGGCGTTTGAAGTGTCATCAAACACCGCCGTAACCAGACTTATCTATAAAAATTATAAAGATAATCCATCGGCATTTACCAATAGGTTATATGCGATGCATTTGAATGAGCCTTTGGGCTTACAAATACCGGGGGAAGGACAACCTTTGATAAAAACACCAAAGAGCAAGTCGTGGAGTGGATTGACATTGCCACAGATGGCTTACGGTTATGAATTGAAATTGACCCCATTGCAGATGCTTACATTATACAATGCGGTGGCTAATAATGGTAGGATGATTGCCCCATTGTTTGTGAAAGAAGTGCGACGCCTGGGAAATACTGTAGAGAAATTTGAGGCGCGCGTGATTAACGAAAAAGTGGCCTCTGATGCTACTATCGCAAAAATGAGGGGGATGCTGGAGGGCGTAGTGCTAGAAGGCACGGCAAAGCAATTAAAAAATTCGCTCTTTACCGTGGCTGGAAAAACGGGTACAGCCCAGATGGCAGATGGTGCGGCGGGTTATCGGACCAATAGAAGATATCAAGGTTCATTTGCCGGATATTTTCCGGCAGATCATCCCAAATATTCCATGATTGTGGTGGTGCAAAACCCAAGAAAAGGGGGGTATTACGCGGCTACTGTTGCGGCTCCGGTTTTTAAAGAAATAGCAGAAAGGGTATACGCTACAGATAACCAAATGTATCAGAATTTTACATCCCTGAAACTCGCTTCTTATGGGGCAACACCTGCTATAAAATACGGCTTTCAAAAAGATAGCCAATTGGTGTTTAATGCATTTGGAATAAAATCTATCCCCTCGGCCAAATCAGATACAGTTAAACAGCTGTTGGGTGAAGACGATATGGTATATGGTAAAGTTCCAGATCTAAAAGGTATGGGATTAAAGGATGCCATGTATCTCTTAGGCAATGTGGGAATGAAAGCCGTTGTAAAAGGTCAGGGAAAGGTTGTAAAACAGTCAATAAGTCCGGGTGAATTGGTGAATAAAACGGCTATAACAATTGAATTGGAATGATATCGCTAGTAAAAATATTGCATGGAGTTTCCATAAATGAGACCATAGGTACACTGGATTTGTCGATCCGTCATTTAACCTTTGACTCGCGTCTTGTGGAAACCGATGACCTATTCATAGCGATCAAGGGTACATTTCAGGATGGCCATGCCTTTATTGATAAGGCGATTGCTTTAGAGGCAAGAGTTATTGTTTGTGAGCAATTACCAGCGGTAATTAATGACCACGTTACTTATTTGCAGGTTGAGGATGCCAGTTATACTCTGGGTTTGATGGCAGCTAATTTTTACGATAATCCTGCTGCTAAACTGAAACTGGTGGGTATTACTGGTACTAATGGCAAAACTACCGTAGCAACCTTATTGTATAAGCTATTTACTGAGCTTGGCTTTCATGTAGGCTTGCTTTCTACCGTACAAAATAAAATTAATGATCAGGTGATAGCATCTACACATACTACACCTGATCCTATCAATTTGAATAAGTTGCTACAGCAAATGGTAGTTGAAGGCTGTGATTATTGCTTTATGGAAGTAAGCTCTCATGCCATTGTGCAACATCGGATTGCGGGATTATCATTTGTTGGAGGCGTTTTTACAAATTTAACCCATGATCACCTAGATTTTCATAAAACCTTTGATGCTTATTTAAAAGCCAAAAAAGCTTTTTTTGACGGTTTGGGAAAATCAGCTTTTGCCTTAGCGAATGTTGATGATAAACACGGAAAGGTGATGTTGCAGAATACCCTTGCTTATAAGAAGACATATGGATTGAGGAATATAGCAGACTATAAGGGTAAAATCATCGAAAGCCATTTCAATGGCATGCTGATGCAGCTTGATGGTAGAGAAGTTTGGACTCGACTAATCGGGACATTTAATGCATATAATATATTGGCTGTATATAGTGTGGCGATATTGCTAGAGCAAGACAGCACTCGAGTGCTAACCATTCTAAGCAGATTATCTGGGGCGGAAGGCAGATTCGATACGCAACTTTCTGCTTCAGGAATCGTAGGTATTGTGGATTATGCGCATACACCAGATGCCGTGAAGAATGTTCTAGAGACCATCGTAGGATTGCGTAAAAATACAGAGCAGATCATTACAGTAATTGGTTGTGGTGGAGATCGGGACAAAACGAAGAGGCCGGAAATGGCTAAAGTGGCCACAAAATTAAGTGATAAAGTTATTTTAACGTCTGATAATCCACGAAGTGAGGATCCAAAACAGATTATAGAAGAAATGGAGCAAGGGGTACCAAAAGACAGCAGAAAGAATGTTTTTGCCATAACGGATCGCTATGAAGCTATTAAAGCAGCTGTACATTTAGCTCAACCTGCTGATATTATCTTGGTTGCAGGAAAGGGGCATGAAAAATATCAGGAAATAAAAGGAGTGAAAAAGGTTTTTGATGACAAGGCCATATTGCGTGCGCTTTTTGCCGAGATAGACAACTAAATAGGATTTATATAATCGTAAGGAATGCTATATTATTTTTTTTCATATGTGCATGATCATTTTAACCTACCAGGTACGGGGTTATTTCAATATATCTCGTTTCGTTTTGGTATGGCGGTTATATTATCCTTAATTATAACAACCGTATATGGCGGTCGGTTAATTGGTTTGTTACGTAAAAAACAAGTAGGAGAGACGGTGAGGAGTTTAGGGCTCGAAGGGGAATCACAAAAGCAAGGGACACCTACCATGGGTGGCCTCATCATTATAGCAGGTATATTACTCCCTACCGTGCTTTTCGCCAAATTGGAAAATATATATGTCATTTTGATGATTGTGGCAACAGTATGGATGGGTGCCGTAGGATTTTTGGATGACTATATTAAAGTATTTCGAAAAAACAAGGAGGGGTTAGCTGGTAAGTTTAAGATTGTTGGCCAAGTGGGATTGGGAGTTATTATTGCATGGACGATGTACTATCATCCATCTATCGTAACCCGGCAAAAGGTGAATGGTCCCATTAAAGGTGAGCATATTGCGATACAACAAAACTTTGATGGCACAAAAAGTTATTATAACCTAGAGGTTAAGTCTACGAAAACGAATATCCCTTTTTATAAAAACAATGAATTTGATTATGGTAAGGTGTTGAGTGTTTTTGGAGTGCCTGATGGTAAATATGTGTTTTTTGTCTTTTTGGTTTTTGTGGTATTTATCATTACTGCAGTATCAAACGGTGCAAATATCACTGACGGTATTGACGGATTGGCAACTGGTACATCCGCTATTATAGGAGTAACCTTAGCGATTTTAGCATATGTTTCGGGTAACAGCATATTTGCAGATTATCTCAATATTATCTATATCCCCCAGTCGGGAGAGCTGGTGGTGTTTGCTGGCGCTTTTGTAGGTGCTTGCGTTGGTTTTTTATGGTATAACTCCTATCCGGCGCAAGTGTTTATGGGTGATACGGGAAGTTTGGCGATTGGGGGAATTATAGCTGCCTTCGCTATTATGATTCGTAAAGAATTATTGATTCCTGTATTATGTGGCATTTTTTTGATCGAATTGGTATCTGTTATTTTACAGGTATCCTATTTTAAATATACGAAGAGAAAATTCGGTGAAGGTCGTCGGATATTTTTAATGTCGCCTTTACATCATCATTACCAAAAGAAAGGGTATCATGAATCTAAAATTGTAACCCGCTTTTGGATTGTAGGAATTATTTTGGCTGTCATCACAATAGTTACGTTGAAGGTACGATAGACCATGAATACAAAGGGAACACATATCGATAATAAAAAGCCATTTTTGGTGGTTTTGGGGGCAGGCGAAAGTGGCATAGGAGCCGCTGTGCTTGGCCAGAAGCAGGGCTTTGATGTGTTCGTTTCAGATGCAGGGGAAATCAAAGAAAATTATAAAAAGCAGCTAGCCGATCGGGCTATTGCTTATGAGGAGAAAAAGCATTCATTGGATATCCTGCTTTCAGCTAATATCGTTGTTAAAAGTCCTGGGATTCCAAGAAAAAGCGCTATAGTTCAGCAGCTAATAACCCAAAACATACCCGTTATTGGCGAAATTGAATTTGCTGCCCGTTATACAGACGCAAGAACGATTTGCATCACGGGCTCTAATGGTAAGTCGACAACAACGATGTTAACCTACGATATCTTGAAAAAGTCGGGATTAAATATTGGTTTAGCGGGAAACATTGGTCGAAGTTTCGCTTTGCAGGTTGCTACAGAGCCTTTTGATGCATATGTGCTGGAAATCAGTAGTTTCATGCTGGAGGATATGGATACATTTCGAGCAGATATTGCTGTTCTATTAAATATTACGCCAGATCATTTGGATCGTTACGATTATAAAATGGATAATTACGTAGATGCGAAGTTTAGCATAACCCGTAATCAACGTAAAGACGATTTTTTTATCTATTGTAAGGACGATCCAGAAACGTTAAAGGGGTTGGCAAGAACGCCGATTAATGCGATAACATATCCATTTAGTCAACAAGAAGTAGTTGAACCAGGTGCATACTTAAATAAGGATAAAGAAATCATTATAACAATACCTAACCAGGAAAAATTCATCATGTCTATCAACGATTTAGCTTTACAAGGGAAACACAATGTGTACAACAATATGGCCTCTGGAATAGTGGCCAAAATATGGGAATTGCGAAATGAATCCATTCGCGAGAGTATGGGAGAGTTTGTGAACATTCCCCATCGTTTGGAGCATGTGACACGTATTTCGGGTATTGAATTTATTAATGATTCGAAGGCGACAAACGTTAATTCTGTATGGTATGCCTTAGAAAGTTTACCAGAAAAGATTGTACTCATCATGGGAGGCGTAGATAAGGGGAATGATTATCATATGCTTAAGGAATTAGTAAAAATGAAGGTACGGGGTATTGTCTGTCTCGGTAAGGATACTAAAAATATTCATAATGCCTTTGAAGATGATACCGAAATTATAGTCAACACACAAACGATGAGTGAGGCCGTTCAGATCGCTTATCATATTGCACAAAAAGGAGATACGGTACTGTTATCACCTGCCTGCGCAAGTTTTGATTTATTTAAGAATTATGAAGACCGGGGAGATCAGTTTAAGGCTGCCGTAAGGGAACTCTGATGTTTAATACCGTTTTTCTATAAAAAATAGATTATGGAAAGAATTTTTAGTAAGCTAAAAGGAGACAAATGGATATGGATAATCGTAATTATATTATCCGTATGGTCATTATTGGCAGTTTATAGTTCTACCGGAACGTTAGCTTATAAAGAAGGTAGAGGGACAGAAACGTATTTAATTAAACATTTTACGTTGGTTTTTGCCGGATTGGTATTAATGTACTTTTCGCATTTGCTAGATTATCGGTATTATGCGGGTATATCAAAGATTTTGATGATCATTACCATTCCGTTGCTGCTTTATACCTTGTTGTTTACAAGCGCCGTAAATGATGCCAATAGATGGGTAACTATTCCTGTAATTAACCAGACCTTTCAGACGTCAGATATGGCTAAGCTAGCGCTCATTACGTTTTTAGCAAGGATGCTGACGCGAAAACAGGAAAACATAAAAGATGTGAAACGCGCTTTTATGCCTATTATGGGATCTGTTTGTGTGGTTATTATCTTAATTGCTATTGCCAATATGTCTACCGCTATTATGCTCTTTGCTGTAAGTATTTTGTTGTTGATCATTGGTAGAATCAGTATTAAGCAAATTGCTTATGTTAGTATTGCAGGCGTCTTCCTTTTAACATTGGTTGTATTGTTGGGCCCGAGGCGACAAACGTATATTTCGCGGGTAGAGACATTCATGGGAAAAGGAGAGCCTGATCCGGATAAAGAATTCCAAGCAAACCAGGCTAAAATTGCCATTGCAACCGGAGGTATTTTTGGTAAAGGGCCTGGTAACAGTACACAACGGAATGTATTGCCCCATCCGTATTCTGATTTTATTTTTGCCATCATTATTGAAGAGTACGGTGCTATTGGTGGTGTTTTGCTAGCGATTTTATATTTGGTGTTCATGTACCGATGTATTCGTATCGTAACACAGAGTCCTAAGGCCTTTGGCGCCTTATTAGCGGCCGGTTTAGGTTTTAGTTTAACCATCCAAGCTTTTGGGAATATGGCTGTTGCAGTAGGGTTGGGCCCGGTGACTGGGGTGCCTTTGCCCTTGGTGAGTATGGGGGGGACTTCTATCTTGTTTACAAGTGTTGCTTTTGGTATCATTTTGAGTGTTAGTCGAAATATTGAAGAATTGAAAACGAAAGGTGTCTATAAGGACACAAAAGATATTAAAACCAAGCATGATAAGGTGATTATTGGTGAAATACCTGTAGTGGCATAAAAATATTGAATTATGGTTAATCCAGTAAAACGTATTATTATTAGCGGAGGTGGTACCGGAGGGCATATTTTTCCCGCGGTGTCGATCGCCAATGCATTGGTACGTTTAATGCCGAACATAGAGATTCTATTTGTTGGTGCAAAAGGTAGAATGGAAATGGATAAAGTACCTGCTGCAGGCTATAAGATTATTGGGTTAGATATACAGGGAATCAATAGAAAGTCATTAGTAAAGAATTTGCTATTGCCTTTTAAGCTATGGAAAAGTATTCGCCAGTCAGAAAAAATTATTGATGATTTTAAACCTGATGCCGTAGTAGGTGTCGGAGGATACGCTTCAGGACCCTTGTTACACGCAGCTGGCAAGAAACATATTCCTTATTTAATACAAGAACAGAATTCATTTGCAGGTATAACGAATAAGAAATTGGGAAAGAAAGCGGCAAAGATTTGTGTAGCCTTTGACGGTATGGACAAGTTTTTTCCTGCAGAAAAGATTTTGTTTACCGGAAATCCTATTCGAAGGGATACTGTGGCAATTGCAGGTAAAGACTTTGAAGCTAAGGAATTATTGGGGTTAGATCAGCAGAAAAAAACCATACTCCTGACGGGAGGAAGTTTAGGTGCCCGTACCCTAAATACATGCATGCTTGAAGGACTAGAGAAATTAAGAGACGAAGAAGTACAGGTGATCTGGCAATGTGGTAGTTTTTACTATGAACAGTTAGCTGGTTTATTGAAGGAACAGTCTTGGGACCATGTATGTCTGAAATCTTTTTTGCATCGTATGGATCTTGCCTATGCCGCAGCCGATATGATAATAGCCCGTGCAGGTGCTGGAACGATAGCGGAACTTTGTGCTATAGGTAAGCCGGTGGTATTGGTGCCATCGCCAAATGTGGCAGAGGATCACCAAACTAAGAATGCCTTAGCCCTAACGAAAAAGCGGGCCGCAATAATGGTTACAGACGCAGATGCACCTCATAAATTAATAGATACTG
Source organism: Olivibacter ginsenosidimutans (assembly GCF_039542865.1). Classification (NCBI taxonomy): domain Bacteria; kingdom Pseudomonadati; phylum Bacteroidota; class Sphingobacteriia; order Sphingobacteriales; family Sphingobacteriaceae; genus Olivibacter; species Olivibacter ginsenosidimutans. The sequence continues at coordinate 178,213 of NZ_BAABIQ010000041.1, forward strand.
CCCTAGCATTGATTCATGACAAAGATCAATGTAAAGAGCTCGCTGCAAATATTAAACAATTAACAAAATGGGATGCAGATGAAATGATTGCTAAGGAAGTACTAAAGCTAGCAGATCGTAAGCGACAGTCGGAATCCAAATGAACAAATTGAAACGCGTTGAAATGATTATTGAAGATTTAAAACAGGTGTTTCTAATCGGTATCGGTGGCATCGGAATGAGTGCCTTAGCCCGGTATTTTAATCATTTTAATGTGCCAGTAGCTGGCTATGATAAAACAGAGACAGCACTTACCCGACAATTAACAAACGAAGGCATATCTGTATATTATGATGATGCTGTTGAACATGTAGCTTTTGCGTTTACTTACCCTCAGCAGGATTATTTAATTATTTATACACCAGCAGTTCCGAATGATTTAGCTATACTACGATTTTTCCGGGAATTAGACTGCCGGTTATATAAACGATCGGAAGTATTAGGTATAATCAGCAACCGGTGCCATACGATTGCTATTGCCGGGACACATGGTAAGACGACAACGAGCAGTATGATTGCCCATTTATTAACGCATAGCGGTTATGGTTGTTCGGCGTTCTTAGGTGGAATTGCAGCAAATTATAATACTAATGTATTATTCTCTTCTAATCAAACATTGGTTGTTGAGGCAGACGAATATGATCGCTCCTTTTTAACGTTATATCCATCAATTGCTGTAGTTACCTCTATGGACGCCGATCATTTGGATATTTATGGTGATCAAAGTCATTTAGTAGAATCGTTTCGATTATTTATTGATCAGGTGGCGACAACTGGTATAAGAATTGTTAAAGCGGGTTTGACATTACCGGCTGATATACACTATAGTATCGTAGACAAAGCGGATGTTTATGCAGATAATATCCACATAATAGATGGTATGTTTCATTTTGAATACCACGCTATGGATATCACTATTAAAGGAATAAAATTAGGTATTGCTGGAAGGCATAATATCGAAAATGCAGTAGCTGCTATTACGGCAGTAAGAGCCTTGGGTATTACGGAGGATGCTATTAAAGAAGCATTAGCTTCATTTAAAGGGGTGAAACGGAGATTTGAATTTATTGTCTGTCAGGAAGATTGCGTGTATATTGATGATTATGCACACCACCCGGTTGAATTGGAAGCGTGTTTATCAGCGGTAAAAGAATTATACAACGGGAAAACATTAACCTGTATATTTCAGCCACATTTATTTTCAAGAACGCGCGATTTTGCAGATGAATTTGCCCAAGCACTTGCCCAAGCTGATATTGTAATTTTGATGGATATCTACCCTGCGAGGGAAGAACCAATTGTAGGCATAGATGCCGAGTGGTTGCTCCTTAAAATTGATGTAGAGCGGAAATATAAACTGTCAAATGCAGAAATATTGGATTATATCAGAAATGAAAGGCCTGAAGTATTAGTTACGGTAGGTGCCGGTAATATTGATCTATTAGTTGAACCGATTAAGGAGATTCTGGAAAATGTGGAATAGGTTGAAGAACATACCTTGGCGTAATGTGCTTTATGTTTTTACATGGATCGTAAGCTTGGTTGGCTTTTTTGTATTGATGGGCTTTATTAATGCAAAGAAAAATAGAGAAGTGTGTAAAAGTGTGAAGGTAATTGTTCCTGGAACGCAAGCCTTTGTTTCACAGGAGGATGTTTTTAAAACGATAGATAATAATGGTGGGCCTTTGGTTGGGCGACCACTTAAATATTTACCGATACATGAACTTGAAAATAAATTGCGTGAAAATCCATTTATTAAACATGTTAATGTATATGCAGAGATGGATGGTAAAGTAAATGTGAAAATCGAACAAAGAGAAGCCGTTATCCGAATCATTAATTCAGCAGGTGATGATTTTTATCTAGATGGAAGCGGTGTAAAGTTTCCTGCCTCAAAGCTATATGCGCCCCACGTTATTGTTGCGAATGGGAACGTGAGTGAACAGTTTAATGGTAGACAGGACACGATGCGATCGTCGCAGTTAAAGGATCTTCATAAGGTCGCTTTATTTTTGCAAACCGACTCTTTATGGAATAGCCAGATAGAGCAGTTATACGTTAATCCTGAAAATGATATGGAGCTTATCCCCCGTATTGGGAATCAAAAGATTATTTTGGGCAACGGCGATTCCTTACAGGAGAAATTTGACAAACTTTTACTTTTTTATAAGCAGGTTATACCAAAGGCTGGTTGGGGAAAATATAAAACCGTGAATTTGAAATTTGCTAATCAACTTGTTTGCGAAAAAGCAGATAGCGTTATAAAGAAAGAAAATAATAATAAACAGCATAATTAATACGCAGTAAACATGGAAAAACGAATGACTAATCCAAAGGACGCTCCTATTGTAGTAGGACTGGACATCGGTACTACAAAAATTTGCGTAACTGTGGGCCGCAGGAGCGAGCACAATAAGATTGAAGTACTTGGTATCGGCAAGGCAGAATCATTAGGTGTAAGCCGTGGTGTGGTGGCCAATATTCAGAAGACGGTAACCAGTATTGTGAAAGCCGTTGAAGAGGCAAGCGCACAATCAAATGTTGACATTAAGGTGGTAAATGTTGGTATTGCTGGCCAACATATTAAGAGTTTACAACATCGGGGTATCTTAACTAGGAAAGACGATAATGAAATAGGCAGAAAAGATATCGAAAAGCTAGTAGAAGATATGTATAAGTTAGTGCTTCCTCCTGGTGAAGAAATTATCCATGTATTACCGCAAGAATTTACCATTGACAATGAACCCGGTATTAAAGATCCTATAGGAATGGCTGGAAGGAGGATGGAAGCCAACTTCCACATCATTTCTGGACATGTGAGTGCTGTGCGAAATATAAAACGCTGTGTTGAGTATGCTTCTTTAGAGGCGCAAGAGCTTATTTTAGAACCCTTAGCCTCATCTGAAGCAGTGCTTAGTCCGGAAGAGAAAGACGCAGGGGTAGTGCTAGTCGATATTGGTGGAGGAACGACAGATGTTGCCATTTTTCATGAAGGAATTATTCGGCATACGGCCGTTATTCCACTTGGAGGTAATATTGTAACGGAAGATATTAAGCAAGGATGTGCGGTATTAAGGAATCAGGCAGAATTACTTAAAGTAAGATTTGGTTCTGCATTAGCGGAAGAGAACCGTGAGAATGAAATCATTTGTGTGCCTGGGCTGCGTGGTAGAGAACATAAGGAAATCTCCGTTAAAAATCTTGCTTATATCATCCAAGCCCGTATGGAAGAAATCATTGAGCACGTTTATTATGAAATAAAATCTTCTGGATATGAACGGAAATTAATTGGTGGAATTGTAATTACAGGGGGAGGCGCGCAATTGAAGCATTTGGTACAATTGGTGGAATATGTAACCGGTTTGGAATGTCGCATTGGTATGCCAAATGAGCATCTTTCCAAGAATGAAATGTTGCCAAAAAATGTGTATGACGAATTAAAGAGTCCGCTTTATGCAACAGGTATAGGATTATTGATTAAAGGTATTGAATCCACAGAATATAATGAGCAGGAACATCCTCCAAAAAGTCAGGTAGTTAAAGGAATCGCAGAAGAAGGAAAAAAGACATTTGGTTTCTTGGACAAGATTATACGGTATATTAGTGATGATAACAAGATAGAGGATACCGATTATATTAAATAAGTTTTCAACACTCTATTATTTTTCCACATTATAAACAATCGTGGAAAACAATTGTGGAAAAAGTGTTAATATTACCTTGCAAAAGTGACATAAAACTAGGTTTTGGATAGCACTCATTACGAGTAAATTAGGATAGATATGAGATATGCATGTTACTTAGATTCATCGGAAAAATGTATCAGAATATCCCATATCCTTTTAACAAGCAAATTATATACATATGAAATTTGAAATGCTTAAAGAACAATCATCTATTATTAAAGTAATAGGTGTTGGTGGAGGTGGCGGCAATGCGGTTAACCACATGTACAGACAAGGGATTAGTGGTGTGGATTTTATAATTTGCAATACCGATGCCCAAGCATTAGAGTTAAGTCCGATACCTAATAAGGTACAATTAGGGGCAAGCTTAACAGAAGGAATGGGTGCCGGTTCTGATCCTGATGTGGGAGAAAACTCGGCAATAGAGAGCATCGAAGATATTAAGCGTATGCTGGGCGTTAATACCAAAATGCTATTCATTACGGCAGGTATGGGGGGAGGCACGGGTACTGGCGCGAGCCCGGTTATTGCAAAAGCAGCAAAAGAGCTTGGTGTTTTAACAGTAGCCATTGTAACTACACCTTTTGCTTTTGAAGGCAAACGTCGTAGGAGTCAGGCCGAAGAGGGCTTGGGGGAATTGAGGAAATATGTAGATTCTTATCTGGTCATTTCTAACGACCGTTTGCGTGAAATATTTGGCAATTTAACGATGAGTTCTGCTTTTGCCAAAGCCGATGACATCTTAACAACTGCAGCCAAGGGCATTGCAGAAATCATTACTATTCCGGGTTATATCAATGTCGATTTCAAAGACGTGCGAACGGTTATGAATGATAGTGGTGTTGCTATTATGGGTAATGCCAAAGCGAGTGGAGATGATCGTGCACAAAAGGCCGTAGAGGGTGCTCTAGCGTCCCCATTATTAAAAGATAGTGAAATAGAAGGCGCACGTTATATTTTATTGAACATTACTTCCGGTACACAAGAGGTAACGATGGATGAGATCTCTATTGTAACGGATTATATCCAGGAACGTGCTGGTTTCACGGCTGAAATTATTTGGGGAAATTGCTTAGATGATTCCTTAGAAAAAGAATTGTCGGTAACCATTATTGCTACGGGCTTCCAGACAACAGAAGAACGGAAACAAGAAGAGAACAACAAAAAAATAGCTATACCGCTGGAAGAAGAAAAAACTCCTTTAGTGAGACCGATAAACCAAATTCTGACAAAGGAAAAGGAAGAGAAAACGGTAACTCAGGTTGTTGAGGAACCAGCAATAGAGCCAAAGGTACAACCTACTTCCTTACCACAGGTGGATCTTTTCAGTGGATTTGGAAAGGGGCAGCAAAATACAGAAAATAAGCTAGCTGCTAAAAAAGAAGAAGTTATTAGACATACCCTCATAGAAGAGGATCCTGAAACAGACAAACAACAACCGGCTAATGAATATCAGCTAAAGGTGACAGAGAGCGAATTTCTGTTTACAAAAGCAGCCGACGAGCCTGATCAGTCTACAGTTGATCCAGTAAATGAGCAATCCGTTGAGCCTGTAGAGGCAGAAATCAAGCAAGTGGAAGAGCATAAAACGGATGAAAGTATTGAAGAGCAATTGAGAAAAACGAAAGAGCGGATACTTAGATTAAAAGATTTAAGTATGAAACTTCGTTCTGCAAATGGCTTGCAGGAAATTGAGAATGAACCGGCTTATAGAAGGAAACAACGTTCTTTAGATCAAGTTCCACATTCATCCGAATCTCAGGTTTCCCGGTTTACGCTTTCTACTGATGACGGGATTACGGAAATCCGGCCGAATAATTCGTTTTTACATGACAATGTAGATTAATAAATGATGAGGAAATGAACATCAGCCAGTTTGGAGTTTTGTCCTAACTGGCTTTTTTATATAGGTAAACTACATAAAAAGGAAGTTTTTGTACTCATTTGAAAGTTGGTTCAGGTGAAAGTTGCTAATGCTACGGCGAAACTTTATCTTTGTAGACATTTTAACGATTACTTTGGGTTGTTTTAATAACGTTACAGTAGCGTTAATTCACTATGAAATGCAGTTGCTACTGAGCTTTTAAAGTATCACGAGGTAAAACAGTCGAGGCTTATTTAGTAAAATTAAATACATTTACTTTGGATTTATTCGATAAAATAGCAAAAAATTTAGGTCCAATTGGACAACATCACAAATGGTCACATGGATATTTTTCTTTCCCTAAATTGGAAGGAGAAATTGGTGCACATATGAAATTTAGAGGAAAAGACCATCTGGTTTGGAGTTTAAATAATTATTTAGGTTTAGCCAATCATCCCGAAGTGCGTGCTACTGATGCGAAGGCTGCAGAAGAATTTGGTATGGCCTATCCTATGGGAGCACGGATGATGTCTGGAAATTCAAATCATCATGAAGCACTTGAGCAGGATTTAGCGTCCTTTGTTGGTAAAGAAGATGCATTTCTTTTAAATTATGGCTATCAAGGAATGGTGTCAATCATTGATGCCTTAGTGGATCGGAATGATGTCATTGTTTATGATGCTGAATCTCATGCTTGTATTATCGATGGTGTCAGGCTACATATGGGTAAACGATATGTATATCAACACAACGATATTGAAAGCTGTAAAAAGCAGCTGGAACGTGCAACGAAAATTGTAGAGCAAACAGGAGGCGCAATTTTGGTGATTACGGAAGGTGTGTTTGGTATGTCGGGGGCGCAGGGTAAATTGAAAGAAATCAATGCACTCAAAAATACATTTAATTTTAGACTGTTAGTGGATGATGCTCATGGTTTTGGTACTATGGGCGCTACAGGTGCAGGTACGCATGAAGCACAAAATTGTATAGACGGTGTAGATATCTATTTTGGTACTTTTGCGAAATCTATGGCAGGAATAGGAGCTTTCGTTGCTGCAAAAGAAGAAATGATTACGTACCTACGATACAATATGCGTTCTCAAACTTTTGCTAAATCTTTACCTATGCCGATGGTTATCGGTTTAAAGAAACGGTTGGAGCTTTTAAAAGGGGAACCGGATTTACGCAAAAAACTTTGGGAAGTTGCTACTTCCCTTCAAAAAGGTTTGCGAGCGAATGGATTTGATATTGGACATACAAATACAATGGTCACTCCCGTATTTTTAAAAGGGGATCTGGCAGAAGCTACTGCACTGACAATGGATCTTCGGGAGAATTATGGTATTTTTTGCTCTATTGTTGTTTATCCTGTAATCCCGAAAGGGCAAATTGAATTGAGATTAATTCCTACTGCTGCACACACCTTGGAAGACGTTGAGCGAACGATATTCGCTTTTTCTGAGGTAGCTGAGAAACTTAATAATGGATATTACCGGGAACAACAGGTTGTTCCGGCTTAATGTTGTAAATATGCCTTTTTTTAAAGGCATATTTTACTATTCTTTAACGGTTAAGGTACTTACAGCAAGAGCGATTTTTTGTTTTGTTTCCTGACTGACACCAACCAAAGGTAAACGCACGTAGTTTTTGCAAATGCCTAGTTCTTGGAGCATTTCTTTGACGCCAGCCGGATTACCTTCAACAAAACAGAGATCGTCAATATGGAGTAGTTCATAATGTAATTTACGTGCTGCCTCATAACGCCATTCATTACAATATTTTACCAAACGTTGAGTCTGACTTGGAAAGGCATTTCCAACAACGGTAATTACGCCCACCGCTCCCAATGACATCATCGGTAGCGTTAAAGCATCGTCTCCTGAAATGAGCAAAAAGTGTTCAGGCTTATTGGCCATAATACGGGTAAAGTGCTCAAAGTTTGCAGATGCTTCTTTAACGCCAATAATATTACTGAAATCATTCGCTAATCGGATAATCGTGTCTACAGTAATCATACTGCCTGTTCTTCCAGGAACATTGTATAAAATAATTGGAAGCTCAGTAGCTTGGGCAACCGCTTTATAGTGTTGATAAATGCCCTCTTGAGTGGGTTTGTTGTAATAGGGACTTACTGAAAGAATAGCTTGGTAAGCAGGATGATTAAAATCCTTTAATTGACCAATGAGTTCGGCAGTATTGTTTCCTCCAAAACCGGCTACTAATGGGACGCGTCCAGCAACCTGATCAGCAGTAAAATCTAAGATACTCTTTTTTTCTTCTTTTGTCAACGTAGCGACCTCTCCTGTAGTTCCCATGCTGACTAAATAATCCATACCACTGTCTATTTGATATTCAATCAAGTTAGACAAACCATCGAAATCAATGCTGCCATCAGCATTAAAGGGTGTAACTAATGCCACACCGGCACCATATAGGCTATTCATTGTATTTATAACGTTTTAATTATTGATGCTATTTAAAATGTGTCAAACCTAAGATAAAAATGACAGATTTAATAATTTATGCAAGCATTTTTATTAAATCTGCCTCAGAGATGATTGGGATGTTAAGCTTTTGAGCTTTTGTTAGCTTTGATGGTCCCATTTTATCACCGGCAACCAAATAGTTGAGCTTATTGCTGATACTACTTAACATCTTTCCTCCATTGGCCACGATAAGCTGGGTTAATTCTTCCCTGCTGTGATTTTCAAATACGCCGGATATGATGAAAGTTTTGTTAGCCAATTTATCACTACTAAGCACACGGTCTTCTTCAACTATAGAAAATTGTAGTGCTACACTTTTTAAAACAGCTATTTGTTGTAGATGAATCTCTTTGGAAAAATATTCAGTAACACTACTAGCAATTCGTTCACCAATTTCTTCAACAGCAGCGATTTCTTCACAAGTAGCATGAATTAATGCATCTATGGTTTTGAAACTATTAGCTAGTTTTCTGGCGATGGTCTCACCTACATAGCGAATCCCTAAACCAAAAAGCACTTTAGGGAAGGGTTTTTCTTTGGATTTTTCTATTCCGTGAAGCATATTCTGTATGGATTTCTCCCCAAAACGTTCTAACTGCTCCAAGCGATCTTTATGTTCTTTTAGGCTATAAAGGTCGCTTATTTGCTTGATTAACCCCTTTTTGTAAAGTACTTCTACTGTTTCATTTCCCATTCCTTCAATATCCATTGCCTTTCTGCTGATAAAATGTTGTATTTTCCCAACGATTTGTGGTGGGCATCCTAGTTCATTCGGACAATAGTGTACCGCCTCGCCAGCTTTACGTATCAATAATGTTCCACAAGCTGGGCAATGGGTAGGGTATTGTATTTTTGAAGTTTCTGGAACTCTTTTTTCCATATTTACGCCAATGATTTTAGGGATAATTTCTCCCCCCTTTTCCACTGATACCGTGTCTAACTCGTGTAAATCGAGTCTCGTAATTTCATTGGCATTGTGCAAAGTAGCACGTTTAACGGTCGTTCCCGAAAGCTGTACGGGTTCTAAGTTAGCTACTGGCGTAACGGCACCGGTACGACCGACTTGATAGCTAACCGATTTTAGGATAGTCTCAACTTCTTCTGCTTTGTATTTATAAGCAATTGCCCATCTCGGTGATTTTGCGGTAAAGCCTAGTTCATCTTGTTGTGCGTAGCTATTAACCTTGATCACAATACCGTCTATATCATAGGTTAAGCGATATCGCTCATTTTCCCAATAAGCAATAAATTGAAAAACTTCAGCTAATGTATGACATAGTTTAGTATGTTCACACACGTGAAAGCCCCACGATTTTACGGCATTTAGGCTATCCCAATGCGTTTTAAACGCCCTGTCACGGCCATCCATGTATAGAAAATAAAGAAAACAATCTAATGGGCGTCTTGCTACTTCAGCAGAATCTTGTAATTTAATGGTACCTGCTGCAAAATTGCGTGGATTCGCATAAGGAATCTCTCCATTCTCCTGCCTTTCCCGATTGAGTCGTTCAAAGGCCGCCTGATGCATAAATACTTCCCCTCTGATTTCAAATAATGCTGGATAGCCGTCATTTTTTAACCTGTTTGGAACACTTTTTATCGTCCGCACATTAGCCGTCACCTCATCGCCTTGGCTACCGTCGCCGCGGGTGACAGCACGCGTTAACAATCCATTTTCATAGGTTAAACTAATGGATAAGCCATCAAATTTTAATTCACAGACATATTCGAAGTGATCGCCAAGTACCTTTCTTACACGTTCATCAAATTCCCTGAGTTCTTCTTCACTATAGGTATTGCTTAACGATAGCATAGGCCACTTATGGCGTACGGTTTTGAACTGTTTCGTGATATCTCCTCCAACTTTTTGTGTTGGCGAATCAGGATCCAAAAATTCAGGATAAGCTTCTTCAAGCGAAGCTAATTCTGCTAGTTTCTTGTCAAAATCAAAGTCGGATATGCTTGGCTGGGCAAGGACGTAGTACTTATAATTATGTTCATTGAGCTCCCTGGTCAATGTAGTTATTCGCTGTAAGACATCGCTTTTTTGCATAGCACGAAGTTAATAATTTTTATCGTTCTAGGAGCTGATTTTAACCCTTTGTTCGTTTTAAGAGTGCCTTATTTTACGCTGGAAAAGTGCTAACTACGTGACAAAAATTAAACAACATAAAATTGCTGCATGTTTCGTAATGACAAAAAACTTTTTTTTTGCTGTACGAAGAGCTTGTTTAAAATTTATCTCATTATTTTTTATAACTCTTTTTGGCTGCAACTTCGCTAAATTTAGGTTTCTGATTTAAGCGAATACATGAAATGTTAACATAAAAAAGGCCCTGAATTTCAGGGCCTTTTTTATTCATTAAATTTTCTTTTCGGTCTTTTATAAAGTACCGTTGCAATAACGGTAATCAGTATAACAGCGATTGCAATATAAGTAACTGCTTTTGGGGTACTATATTCTTCGCTATCGCCCATGTGACCAGCTAATACGAAATTAGAATAAATCACGGCCATCAACACCATTAATAGTTTTTTCATTTTCCTTTACCCTCCTTTTTTAACAAAGTACCTTTGTTGACTTAGGTTTGTTATTGATTATTAGCTTTAAATATAAGCATAAAATATTGCAAATAAAAATTTAATTTGTTTTTTGTTTAAATAAATGGGTATTTAGCTATTCTTTTGCTAAAAAACCACGTAATACATATTGAAGTATACCTCCATTTTTATAGTATTCAATTTCAATAGCCGAATCAAATCGCGCAATAACGTCAAAGTTGATATGATTCCCATCAGCTTTTTCCGCTTTTACTTGTAACTTTTTATAAGGAGTAAGTTGATCTGCCAAGCCCGTTATGGTAAACGATTCCGTTCCATCAAGGCCTAAGGAATCGGCATTTTCTCCTTGCGTAAAAACTAAGGGAGCAATACCCATGCCTACGAGATTACTGCGGTGTATCCGTTCGAAACTTTCCGCGATCACTGCTTTTACACCTAATAGCGTGGTTCCTTTGGCAGCCCAATCACGTGAAGATCCACTACCATACTCTTTTCCCGCCAATACAATAAGTGGTATACCTGCCTTTTGATAAGCCATGGAAGCGTCAAAGACAGAAAGCGTTTCATTATTAGGGAAATAGGTAGTATAACCGCCTTCTTTAGTTGTAATTTTATTCTTGATCCGGACATTGGCAAAAGTGCCCCGCATCATCACTTCATGATTTCCTCTTCTAGAACCATAAGAATTAAAATCTTTGACAGCGATACCCTTGTCGTTTAAATATTTTCCGGCAGCGCTATCTAGCCTAAAAGATCCGGCAGGAGAAATATGATCGGTTGTTACCGAATCTCCTAGGTATAACAGGACACGAGCATTTTTGATATCCGTAACGGGTTCCGGAACCTGGCTAATATCTTTGAAGAAGGGTGCTTCTTGAATATAGGTAGAATTATTTTTCCAATGATAATTACTGCCCATTGGGGCAATAAGATCTTGCCATTGTTTGTTTCCGTCAAATATGACATCATATACTTGTTTAAAATCTTCCTGTCGTAAAGACGCCTTGATCGTTTCATTAATTTCGTCTTGAGAAGGCCAAATATCTTTTAGATAAACAGGTTCACCATTTGGATCTAAATCTATAGGATCGTGCAGAATATCTACATCAATTCTTCCGATTAAGGCATAGACTACTACAAGCATAGGGGACGCCAAAAAGTTCATTTTAACTTGTGGATGCACCCTAGCCTCAAAATTTCTATTACCACTTAAAATGGAAGCTACCACCAAATCCGCTTTATCTACAGCTTCGGCAATGTGTGGAGGCAATGGCCCACTGTTACCAATACACGACGTACATCCATAACCTACATGATGGAATCGTAGTGCCTCTAAATCTTCTATGAGTCCAGAACGCTTTAAATATTCGGTTACTACTTTTGAACCGGGTGCTAGACTGGTTTTTACCCATGATTTAGTCCGTAGCCCACGTGCGATTGCTTTCCTTGCAACCAAACCTGCCCCAACCATCACTGCTGGATTAGAGGTGTTGGTACAGCTCGTAATAGCCGCGATAACGATTGATCCATCACTTAAAACATATTCTTGATTTTCGTGGATAATCCGTACGGTTTTGAGCTGATCACTTTGAACTGTTTCATGGGATATTTTATGTTTAGCACTTGGTGTAAATGCTGTGCCAGATCCTCCTTCGGATAACCAACTATTTACTTCACGATTCTTGAAAGGTATATATTTACGCTTATACTCATTATCCAACAATTCGCCAAATTTGTGATATAGCTCTTTTATAAGAATTTTATCTTGGGGCCGTTTTGGTCCGGCTACTGCCGGTTCTAGCGTATTTAAATCAAGTGTTAATATATCGGTATATGTGATAGTCTTTTCGTTCGCTCTCCAAAGCATGTTTTCTTTGCAATACGATTCAACCAGTTTGATGTGATGAGTCGGTCTATTGGTGCGCTGCATATAATCGATGGTCTGATGATCGATGGGAAAATAGGTTACCGTACACCCGAATTCTGGCGACATGTTGGATATAGTAGCCCGATCGGTTACGGTTAGATGGTCTAAACCCTCGCCAAAAACTTCGACAAATTTACCGACAACACCATAGTCGCGCAATAACTTGGTGATGGCTAATACCATGTCTGTGGCGGTACATCCATCAGGTATTTTCCCCGTTAATTTTAAGCCAATAACCTGCGGACAGGTGAAATAGATCGGTTGTCCCAACATGGCTGCTTCGGCTTCTATTCCGCCAACACCCCAACCTAACACGCCAATACCATTAACCATAGGTGTGTGCGAATCTGTTCCTACTAGTGTATCTGGAAAAATCCATCCGTCACGTTCGATAATACCTTTTGCGAGGTATTCCAAGTTAACTTGATGGCATATTCCCATACCTGGAGGAACAACTGTAAAATTATTCAAGCCCGTTTGCGCCCATTTAAGTAGTTCATAGCGTTCGGCGTTGCGCTCGTATTCTAAATCGACGTTTTTATCATAAGCGTAATTTGTGCCATAGTAGTCTACCTGCACAGAGTGGTCAATCACTAAATCTACCGGAATGGCTGGGTTAATCTTATTCCCGTCTTTACCTTTGCGGATAACTTCTGCTCTAATGGAAGCAATATCCACAACTGCAGGTACACCAGTAAAATCCTGCATCAACACTCGCGCTGGTTTAAACGGAATTTCTTTTTCCGTACCCAACGGATTCCAATGGAGAAGTGTTTCCAAATGCTCGTCTGTAATAGAGAAGCCATCGTGGTTTCGAATGACATTCTCTAACAAAATTCGGATAGAAAAGGGGAGCTTATCAATAGCATGCCCCTCTGCATGCAATTTGCTAAGCGATGCTGTTTTGCTCATGTTCGTTCAGTTTAGTATTATTACATTATTTATACTACCTATTTTGACCCCAAAATGTTTGAGTTTTATAGGATGATGAGCTTGATATGACGCAACCTACAAAAAAGCCATGCTCAAGATTTGTACTTAAGCATGGCTTTCGGATTAAAAAATACGATCTGATTATTTTAACTCAAATACGACTCTAAATTGATAGTTTATCTTAATTTTTTTAAAATCTATAGCTAATGATTGTTCTGGTACGGCATCTGCACGCATTGCCATTGTTTTAAAGATCGGTTGAGGACTTCCCGCATCGGTATTGTTATCGCTCACTTCTAAGGCATCTCCCAAAGAATCTCCCAAAGCTTGTGCAATAACAGTTGCTTTTTCCTTGGCATTATTAACCGCTTTAATGCGTAGCTGATTTTTTATCTCATTGATCTGACTGTGATCATAGCTTGCGATATTTGTTGATTGAATTCCTTTAGCATCTACATTAGCAAGGATCTCATTGATGGCATTTAAGTTGGCTACTTTGATACTATATTGTTTGCTCGCTAAAAAACCAGGATCTTTTTTCTCTTTGGGATCCACATAGTTGTAGCTGGAGATATTGTTGATTGTAAAATCCTCTGTTTTAATTCCCGCTTTTTTTACTGCCGAAGCTAACTGTTTTTCCAGTTCGTCTATCGTTACTTTATTTTTATTATCTTTAAAATATTCTTTTAGGGATATCGAAACATAAATAATATCCGGTGTAATTTCTTCTTCTGCAGAACCATAAACTTCGATTTTTCGTCTGGTATCAACATTTTGTGCGGAAGCAGACCATACAATTGTTCCAAGCAATAAAACGGCAATTATTTTTCTCATGGTGTAAAAGTTTAAGTGACGATGAAATCCTGCTACTAATATCAGGTTACTAAGTTCATGCAGTTCATCGCTTGTAATAAAATTTATTTTTAACTATTTTATTGGAAAACGTTTTAATGAAAGGAAATGCTACAATTTTATTGTTTTGCGAAATATTATTCTTCAATGACCTCACTATGGTAACTTGCAGGCTCTTGTACTTCTTCTTTGAAATAACGTTTTTGAAAAATTAAGATAATAATTACACCAACAGATATCGCCGAGTCGGCCAAGTTAAATACCGGCCTAAAAAAAATAAATTCTTCCTTTGGCCAAATAGGAGACCAAGTAGGAAAAGTGCCCTGTAATAGCGGGAAATAGAACATATCTACTACTTTTCCATGAAATAATGTGCTGTAGCCTCCTGAAGCCGGTAAAAATTGTGCTTTATCATACCAGGTGCTTTCGCTGAAAATTAATCCATAAAAAGTAGAATCTATAATGTTGCCTAATGCGCCAGCAAAAATCAGGGCTACACACATAATTAGACCACGATGATATTTTCGTTTAATCATGTAAATCAGTCCGTACCCGATGCCCAATACGGCTAGGATCCTGAAAATCGAAAGGGCCAGTTTGCCTCCTTCTCCACCAAATTCCATACCGAAAGCCATACCGTTATTTTCTGTAAAATGGATAAGTCCTCTATTGCCTAAAATTTTAAACTCTTGGCCTAAAGTCATGTTTAGTTTTACCCAGAATTTAATGACTTGATCTAAAATTAATACAGCTAATATTAAGGAAAATGGTTTAGTATATCCTTTCATTTTATTCACAGGATTTGAAAAGGGAGTGCCTAAAAAGTCCGCTACAGCCATATGGGCTCTCCAATCCATTTCATTGCGATCGAAATAAAGACTTTTTAGACACCCTCTTTATGAGGAATGCTTAATATTGTTTTAATTTAGCCTCCATACTAAGCGTAGTATGCGGAACCGCACGAAGTCGCTCTTTCTGAATAAGCTTACCAGTTTCTCTACAGATACCATAGGTCTTATTTTCTATTCTCACCAATGCAGCTTCCAAATTATCAATAAATTTTTTTTGACGGGCAGCTAATTGATTGATTTGCTCTTTCTCTAAAGTTGCAGAGCCGTCTTCGAGTGTTTTAAAGGTCCCTGCGGTATCGTCTGTACCATTGCTATTAGGACTACTCAATGATTTCGCCAAGGAGTTTAGTTCCTCTCTAGCTATGCGAAGCTTTTCCAGGATAATTTCTTTAAACTCTTGTAATTCAGCATCGCTATAACGTGTCTTTTCTGTGTTTTCCATTTTTCCAATTTTTTAAACAAGAATTTAATATTCGTCACGGCATATCCCGCTTTTAGTCTTAAACTCTATTACACTTTTTCTATTAATACGTTTAACTCGGTCTCTTCTATTGCAACGCGTTCTCCTATAGACAGATTATCTTGAACTATAAATGAGTCGGCCAATATTTCTGCGCTAATATAGGATAAATTATCCTTAATCGCATCAGCAATGATTGCACTATTGCTGATAGTAACCTTAATCTTATCGGTTACCTCAAGGCCCAACTCTTTTCTAAGCGTTTGGACTCGATTTACCAGTTCTCTAGCGATACCTTCACTTTTAAGCTGCGGCGTTATTTGAATATCTAAAGCAACAGTAAGTTTATCTAAATTAGCAACCTGCCAACCAGTCACGTCTTCTGCGATAATTTCAACGTCTGCCAAGGTTAACGTATAAGGTAAATGTTCGAATGTAAAATTACCTTTTGTTTCCAATACGTTTATTTCACTTTCACCAAATGCTTGAATAGCACTAGCAACTGATTTCATGTCTTTACCAACTTTCGGGCCAAGAGCTTTAAAATTGGGTTTTATTTTTTTTCGGATGATGCCGGAAGTGTCCTTAATAAACTCAATTTCTTTAATATTTGTTTCCGACAGAATCAGGTGTTTCACTTTTTCCACTTTATCCCTAAAGTTATCGTCCAGTACTGGAAGTAAAATTTTATTTAGTGGTTGGCGAACATTAATTCCGACCTTTTTGCGAAGAGATAGCGTTAAAGAGGATATATCTTGCGCCAAGGTCATCCGTTCTTCCAATGCCTGATCAATAAAATCTTGGTTAGCAATTGGATAATCTGCTAAATGTACCGATTCTGCAATGTCTTTGCCAGTAGCTGAATTAAGATCTAAAAACAGCTGGTCACTAAAGAATGGTGCAATAGGAGAAATTAACTTCGCGATGGTATCCAAACACGTATAGAGTGTTTGATAAGCTGAAATTTTATCTTCGCTATATTCTCCTTTCCAGAAGCGTCGGCGACATAAACGTACGTACCAATTACTTAAATTTTCATCTACAAAGTTTTGAATAGCTCGAGCTGCTTTGGTGGGTTCAAAATCGTTATAATAGCTATCTACTTCAAGAATTAAGCTATTTAATAAAGAAATGATCCAACGATCAATTTCGGGCCGGTTTTCATACGCAATATCTGCCTCCCGATAATTAAATTTGTCAATGTTGGCATAAAGGGCAAAGAATGCATAGGTATTATACAAAGTACCAAAGAATTTTCTGCGCACTTCGTCCAACCCTTCTTCATTAAACTTTAGGTTATCCCATGGAGCGGCGTTACTGATCATATACCAGCGTGTAGCATCTGCACTATACGTTTCAATAGTTTTGAATGGATCTACAGCATTACCCAAACGTTTGGACATTTTATTTCCATTCTTATCGAGAACAAGTCCATTGGATACTACATTTTTAAAGGCAACAGAATCACATAACATCGCTGCAATAGCATGCAAGGTAAAGAACCAACCCCTTGTTTGGTCTACTCCTTCAGCGATAAAATCAGCAGGATAGGCTCCTGTAAAACCATCTTTAAACGGCAATTTATTTCCATTGGCCAGCTTATCATAGTCTAAGCCCCACTGTGCATAGGGCATTGAACCAGAGTCGAACCAGACATCAATTAAATCGGGCTCCCGAAATAGCTTTTGCTTATTTGTAGATACTAAAACAAGATCATCAACATAAGGTCTGTGTAAATCAAATTGATTGGTATCTAATTTTACCAAATAAGCACGTAAGGCAGCGCTTTCTTGTTCGTTTAAAATGCCGGTAGCTAAACTATAGGTGATTTGTTCACGGAGTTCGGCAATCGAACCAATGCAAATTTCTTCATTTTCATCTGTCGAGCGCCAAATAGGAAGGGGAGTGCCCCAGTATCGAGAGCGTGATAAATTCCAGTCTACCAAATTTTCTAACCAATTTCCAAATCTTCCCGTACCTGTAGCTTCTGGTTTCCAGTTTATGGTTTTATTGAGCGCTACTAATCTGTCTTTAACAGCCGTAGTTTTTATGAACCAACTATCTAAAGGATAATAAAGTATCGGTTTATCGGTACGCCAGCAATGCGGATAACTGTGCTCGTACCTTTTTACATCAAAAGCTTTATTCTCCTCTTTTAGTTTAATAGCAATCAATACGTCTGTTGGTTTGAAATCAGGTGACTGGCGTTCTTCGTCACTGTAATATTCCTCTTTTACGAAACGTCCAGCAAAATCGGTAATTTCTTTTACAAAACGACCCTGCTTATCAACAATGGGTACCTCTTTGCCATTTTCATCTTTTACCAAAACGCCAGGTACGTCATTTTCCTTACATGCCTTAAAGTCATCAGCTCCAAAAGTAGCGGCAGCATGAACAATGCCTGTACCGTCTTCTGTCGTGACAAAATCACCTGCAATGACTCTAAAAGCGTTGCGTTGTAATTTCTCGTTGGTTACATAAGGAAGCAGCTGTTCGTACCTTAAATTCAATAAGGCTGACCCTTTGAATTCGGAAGCGATTTCCCAGGGAATTAGTTTGTCACCTTCCTGGTATTGTTGGAAAGGCAGATCCTGTGCTTCTGGTTTAAAATATTTGCTAATCAAATCTTTAGCTAATATGATGCTGACGGGTTCAAAAGTATACGGATTAAAGGTGCGAACTTTTACATAGGTTATATTCTTTCCTACGACTAAAGCGCAGTTAGCAGGAAGTGTCCAAGGAGTAGTTGTCCAGGCAATAAAAGCAGTGTCTTCGCCTTCCTGCTCAATTAGTTGAGGCATTAATGGATGAATTTGATCCTTTATAAGCCTAAATTCTGCCACAATAGTCGTGTCCTTTACCGGTTTATATGTTCCAGGTTGATTAAGCTCATGGGAACTTAAGCCTGTGCCCGCAGCTGGTGAATAAGGTTGAATAGTATAGCCTTTATATAAAAGATCTTTTTTGTAAAGTTCTTTTAAAATCCACCACAGCGTTTCTATATATTCGTTTTGATACGTAATATAAGGGTTCTTCAAGTCGACCCAATAACCCATTTTCTCCGTAAGATCATTCCATACATCTGTATAGCGCATGACTTCACGTTTACATGCAGCATTGTACTCCGCTACGGATATTTTCTTTCCGATATCTTCTTTGGTAATACCTAATGTTTTTTCAACAGCCAGTTCAATAGGCAGGCCATGGGTATCCCACCCCCCTTTTCGTTTAACCTGATAACCTTTCAGTGTTTTATACCGACAAAAAATATCCTTAATGGTACGCGCCATCACGTGATGTATGCCGGGCATACCGTTGGCAGATGGTGGGCCTTCGTAAAAAGTATATGGATTTGCGGCAGATCGACTGGTTATACTTTTTTCAAAAATATTTTTTGCTTGCCAGTTAGCTAATATGCTGCTGCCTATACGGGGTAAATCGAGCTGTTTATATTCTTTGTACATCAATGTATTATTCCAAAAAATGAGGTTGCAAAGTTAAGATATTAAGCTGAGAAGTGAAAGCATCGTTATTCGTCATCATGGTTTGCATGTTTCTGAAATGTAAATTTATATGAATGGATATCCATCGTATGATTATTTCTTATCTTTATCCCAAGAAAGATTACTATTATAGGTTATATTTTCCATCTAATATCTTATAGCTAATATCTCATATCTTAACGATGAACAAATATTTAAAACGTGGCCTAATAATTACCCTATTGGGGATTGCAATATGTGCATTTGGCCTATATTTAAAAGATATAGAAAGTGATTGGTACGGTATCATCCTTATTGTTGGCGTAATCATATTTGGTGTAGGCTTTGTTACTATTGTATACAGTTTGATTAGAAAAATTGAGCGGCAGAGCATTTTAGAAGAACGTGCGGAACAGGCCGCAGAAAATAAAGAGTAACATGCAGTTTTTGCGCGCATTAAGAGCAGCATGGCAAGGAATCAGTATTGCGTTTAAAACCGAAAAGAATTTTAGGATACATAGTTTTTCTGCCATTTTGGTGTTGATTTTTGGCGTTTGGTTGAATATTAGTTCAATGGAATGGCTATGGATACTATTATCCATTACTTTAGTAATGGCTGCTGAATTATTGAATACTGCGATTGAGGCCGTTACTAATTTATGTTCGCCAGCTTATCATGAATTAGCCAAAAAAGCAAAAGATACTGCTGCAGCTGCAGTGCTTGTAATAGCTATCTTTGCGCTTATTTGCGGAATGATTATTTTTTTACCTAAACTTGTATAGGAGTTTACTTTTTTAGTGGTGTTACATAAAACTAGAGGAATCGTTCTTAAAACCACGCCTTACGCCGAAAGTAGTGTCGTTGTACAGATTTTTACGGAAAAGTTTGGCATGCAGGCTTATCTTGTCAATGGAGTAAAAAAACCTAGAGCTAAAATCGGGTTGAATATTTTGCAACCTTTTCATTTACTGGATCT
This sequence comes from Olivibacter ginsenosidimutans, assembly GCF_039542865.1. NCBI lineage: Bacteria > Pseudomonadati > Bacteroidota > Sphingobacteriia > Sphingobacteriales > Sphingobacteriaceae > Olivibacter > Olivibacter ginsenosidimutans. Next base: position 198,332 of record NZ_BAABIQ010000041.1, read on the forward strand.
AGTCGTTTACCATAAACTTACCGGTAGTTTACAACGTATTTCGGAAGCTCGTCAAACACCTATATTTCAACGTATACCTTATGATGTCATTAAAAGTTCCATTGCGCAGTTTTTAAATGAGTTGGTTTATAAAAGCATGAAACAACAAGGACCTGATGAAGCGTTGTTTGATTTTATTTTCCATGCTATTTGCTGGTTAGATGCATTAGAGCATACACCAGCCAATTTTCATCTTTATTTTTTATTAAAATTAACCAAATTTTTAGGCTTTTATCCCGCTTCAAATGGGAGTAACCGTCCTTTTTTTGATTTAAAAGAAGGCACTTTCACTAGCTATCTTCCTAATCACTCACTAGTATTACAAAATCCTCACACGACACAATGGGCGACGATTTTAAATAGTAATTGGTCTGCGTTGCATGGGATTAAAATTCCACACGCTGATCGAAGAATTCTTTTACATAGAGTGGTAGATTTTTATCAACTCCATTTAGATGCGATAGGAGAAATAAAATCATTGGAAATATTGGAAGAGGTGTTGGGTTGAGGTTTGCACCTCACGCATTTGGGTGATCACCTCCACTGCTCGGGTAACATTCGTAAGCACTGGGATGATTACCTTAGACCTGGAGGAGTTTACCTTAAAAGCTGGAGTGATTGCCTCCACCGCCGGAGTAACGTTCTTAAATAATGGAATGATCACCCTAAGCTCAGAAAAATACTTTAAATTTCGTAATTTGCTACTTTTATTTTAATAACTTTACCCATAAAGCGATGAAATTTGGTCAGGTAGAAAATCCAGCGTTAGTAGACTTTAAGTTGCCGAAGACACCTTATGCTACAATAGAATTGTTGAAGAAATCGAAAAAAAGGAAGGCTTTTGAGGTATATGTTGGTTGCGCAAAATGGAACAAGCAAGATTTAAAAGGTTTCTATCCCCGTGGAACTAAGGATGAGTTGACGTATTACGCTACGCAATTTAATGCTATTGAACTGAATGCAACTTTTTATAATTCACCTAGTAAAGATCAGGTATCGTCATGGAGAGAGAAAACACCTGCTGACTTTAAATTTTTTCCTAAGCTTCCTAACCAAATTAGCCATTTTAGACGATTGCTAAATGCTAAAGAGCCGACTATTGCTTTTTGCGATGCCATTAGTCTCTTTGAAGAAAAATTAGGCATGGCCTTTCTTCAACTACACGACAATTTTAAACCAGATCAGTTTGATCGTTTGGTGAGCTATTTGGCTGATTTTTCAAAAGAAATCCCGCTTGCCGTTGAAGTTAGAAATAAAGAATGGTTTTCGGATGAACAAATTTTGGCACAGTATACAGCACTATTGGAAAAAGAGCGATTTGCCAATGTAATTGTCGATACTGCTGGAAGAAGAGATATGCTTCATATGCGATTGACTACTCCACAAGCATTTATACGTTATGTAGGGGCTAATCATCCCAGTGATTATCAACGATTGGATGATTGGCTGGAAAAAATTATAGAATGGAGAGATGCAGGTTTACACTCGCTGTATTTCTTCGTACACCAGAATGTAGAGCAGGAATCGCCGCTTCTCTCTGCTTATTTTATCGAAAAGTTGAATCAGGCGTTTGATTTGAATTTAAAGATTCCGAGAGGTAATGGTTCAGAGGGGCAACGTGAATTGAAATTGTAGTAAATATACAATATTTAAAGCCTTTTGTTTAACTCGTCTTGTAATTGGCGATTTAATTTTTGCTCACGTTCTATCGCTCTTTTACGATGTTGTTCGAATTCTGCACGAACTTCTTCCAGTGTTTTTTGGGCGTCAGCAGTAAGTTTGTGATTTTGTCTAAAACGATAAATATAAAAAACTAAAACGACAAGCAGTAAGCTTATTACACACCAAACCAAGGTATTATAGCTTCCTTTTGATAGGTAGAAACCCAAAAAACGAAAACTTTCGTTTCGTTCTTTGGCCATTTTTAGTTCCTTCTTGATATTTGTTAAACTGTCTTGTAAGGAGGTAACTGCCGTATCGTGGGTAGTTAAGGTAGTATTTACATGAGTTAGTTTAGATTGTATTTCCTGCAATGAATCAGCAACGTTACTTTTTAGCTTTTCTAAATAGATCTTCTTTACTACTTTATAATCTTGGTAGTTGTTTGAAGTACTCATGATGAAATCGAATTGACTAGAGATGGCGCCATTAATTAAATCATTCTTACTGGGTATTGATGTTTTAGATTTAGGTAATTGCTCTTGTACACTACTAACTTGCGCATTACTAGTAAAAGATAAAGAGAGTAATAATATGATAGGCGAAATTTTTAATTTTTGCATAGGAGATAAAAGTTGCGACTAATATTACTCGCAAACATAGATAAAATGCTTTTCAATTACAATGAGCTTATCTTCTAATCGTATTTGCTCCGTTTGATGTTGTAAGAGGCAATAATGAAGGGCCAAGGATATAAAATAAATTGTTAAGGATGAAAAGTTTAAGATTGTTGCAGCGGAATAGTGAAAAAATATTTTGCAATATTACGTAACAACTCTATATTTGCAGTCCCCAAAGGAGAAGAATAAATTCCCGAAAGGAAAGGAGGCTTAGCTCAGCTGGTTCAGAGCATCTGCCTTACAAGCAGAGGGTCACTGGTTCGAATCCAGTAGCCTCCACTATAAATTGTCTTTGTATGATCAAGCAATGAAGCTTAATAACTTTTTTGGTAGTGATCAGTTTCGAAAAATTAAAGGAGGCTTAGCTCAGCTGGTTCAGAGCATCTGCCTTACAAGCAGAGGGTCACTGGTTCGAATCCAGTAGCCTCCACTTCACTGGGCAAGTCAGATAATTCTGAACTTGTCCAGTTTTTTTTTGTAGCTAACCGTTGTTTATCAGTATTATATCCTCGGCGATTTCGTTCAACCTTGTGGTTCGATGTTCAAAACCGTCAAACATCAGATTTTGGGGATACCTCTAACCAATGATCCTGCGCTTTACCGAAATATCCCCTTTATGGCTATCGGAAAGCTTAATCAAGTTCGATATTGCCCCATTGAGTAGCTGGCCAACACTGCGGGAAGTCTGCAAAATATCCAGCAGTTTTTTTTCAAAGGAGGTAATCTTCTTTTCGCACTTCGATTTTACGGCATGAAAATCCGCGCTGTCAAAGTCACCGGACAAAAATGAATCACGTGCAAGGTCAATCTTTTCGCTCAACGCCTTGATCTGGTTCATCGCTTGCTTTTGGTTGAACTCCCCGTATTACCGACAGTGCCGTTAAACGGTTGGTGCAAATGGCAATGGTACCGAACAAGGAGGTATTCCAGCACCTGCAAAGCGGCAGGATGAAGAATTGTCCACCACGTTTAACAATATGGTCAGTTCGGTACTGGATTACCATTTCACAAGTGACACACAACAGGATGCCACCACCAAAGACACATTGTATCGTGCTTATAATGCGGTGACCGGCTAATGCTGTTGATCGTGTTGCTTAGCCATGCCAATGGTTGGTCGCCTCAAACGCTTATCTTTGTGTATATTAAAATACAGAAAAGTGAAAAACTACTTATTCCTTGCAGCGGCTATTTATTCTAGGTGAGGACATAAAACGTTATACTTCGGAAAACGAATTTATAATACAGCCCCGTGCATTAGTAGTCGGTCAGATCAAGGAACCATTCATTATTGAAACCATAGGCTATGTCCACTGTTTCGCTGCCCGCTTTTACCCTTTTGGGTTTGCCAACTTCGTAACTACCCCCATAAAAAACCTGGCAGACAAAGAAACCCTCATAGCACAACTGTTCGGAGAGAAGGACGCCAAAGAACTGGAGCAGAAAATCATTCGGGCAACGGATACTAAAGAGCGGATAGAGATCATTGAAAATTTTCTTTTGGGTAAATTTAAAAGCCAAAGTACCATTGACAGCATTGTGAAACTAACCGATGACACCATATTGGCAACAAAGCGCATCACTTCAATAAATGCTATACTGAAGTAAGACTTACCAAGAGGCCAGCTCCAAAAAAATATTCGGCGACATTTGTGGGATAAGTCTAAGCAGCAGTTCAAGCCACATATTTACTTGAATGGTTCCCCTTTTCCAGATTCATTTGACGAATCTGTCGTGTATTATCACGGCGGAACGACTATAGCAATAGAAGCGGGATTATTGAGTAAACAAGAAGTCAAATCTGCTTACTTACGGATGAAAGAGCATGTGCAGCGGGCCCGGGCATCGACAATTGGTCTTACCTTATATCCACCTTATCCCGCTGGTACATTTAAAAATAAAGGTATGGGGCCATATGCTTACCAAAATGGAGGGGATTGGACTTGGTTTGGTGGACGTATGGTGATACAGCTAATTCGCTATCGTTTGCTAGAAGAAGCTAAAGAGGCACTCGAACCGATGTTAGATCGAGTCCTCAAAAACAATGGATTTTATGAATGGTATACGCCAGATAACCGTCCACAAGGATCTTCAAGTTTTCGAGGAGAAGCTGGTGTTTTATGGTCTGCTATCACTGCTTTACAACAAGAAATGACTAAATAAATAGTTAAAATGCCGTTTTACAGGAAAACGTAACAAATAACTTGCATTCATAGTTGTTGTACGTGCGGTTTAAAATGTACTTTTGTTGAGATAAAGATTTATCCTCCAACATAATTCATTAAAAACCGAAATGAAGGCGATTGTTTTTTTTTATGCTACGTTACATAGGGCCACCAAACTTTTGATCATCTTATGTACCCTAGTATGCTTTGGTGCCTGTAAGGGCAAAAAAGCGGCAAATTTTGATCAAGACATAAAAAAAATTAACCATGTAGTGGTTATTTACATGGAGAACCATAGCTTTGATAATCTGTATGGTGAATTTGAAGGAGCGGATGGGATTTCTAATGCTTCTGATTCGGCTATTATCCAGCTGGATGATCAAGATAAACCCTTTACGTTCTTGCCTGAAATTCCAAGATCAAGTGTTTTCCCTGTAAACCTGCCCAATCACTATTTTAATATTGACCAGTATGTTCCTTCGGATCAGGAAATACCCGACGTCACACATCGTTATTATCAGGAAATTATGCAGATTAATGGGGGCAAAATGAACAAATTTGCTTTCTACAATCATACTAAAGGCCTAGCTATGGGGCATTATAAAACGGAGTTGTTGCCATTAGTGAATTTAGCCAAAGAATACACGTTATGCGATCGCTTTTTTCATAGTGCCTTTGGTAGTTCTTTCTTGAACCATCAATGGCTAATTGCGGCTGCAACACCTATTTTTCCAAATGCTCCAGCGATGCATCTGGCTAAGGTTGATTCTACCGGGCGCATGATCTCAGACGGAACCTATACTCCCGAAGGTTACGCCGTAAACACCGCATATTCGGTTAACGCACCGCATCCGAAAGGAATGGATTCCACGGCGTTAATGCCCAACCAAAAAAATCCAACAATTGGTGATCGACTAAGTGAGAAGAATATTTCTTGGGCTTGGTATTCAGGAGGATGGGATGATGCTTTGGCCGGTAATCCGGATGGAACATTTCAATATCACCACCAACCATTTATTTATTATGCCAGTTTTGCCGATGGAACAAAGGCTAAAAAAGATCATTTGAAAGATGAACAGGAGTTTCTTGCTGCTGCTCGGAAAGGAACACTGCCGGCCGTGTCCTTTGTAAAACCATTGGGTATCAACAATGAGCATCCAGGCTATTCGGATGTTTATCATGGGGAAAAGCATGCCCTGGAATTAGTGAATGCGGTGCTTAACGGACCAAACAGTAAAGACGCCCTTGTTATCGTAACCTACGATGAAAATGGTGGTTTTTGGGATCATGTGGCTCCACCGGTGGTTGATAAATGGGGGCCAGGTTCACGCATACCGGCCATTATTATCTCACCTTTTGCCAAAAAAGGTTTTGTTGATCATACGCAATACGAAACCGTCAGTATCCTGGCATTTATCGAAAAAAGATGGGGGTTAAAGCCCTTGACTGATCGTGATAAAAATGCCAATCCGTTGCGTAATGCATTTGAATTTTGATTTGAAGAAATCGTTTATCCGAAATACGGGTGTTTTGAAGCGATCAACGAGAAGATGTTGTTGGTGTGTCGCGTGCGTAGTGATATATTGGTTTTGTTCGTGTGAACAAGCTAAGGAAAGTCGCGAACAAATTATCGAACGCGAAGTCCTTTCCCAAGTCGAGCACTTTACTGCGCTCGTCGAACATCAATTTATTCCGGCTGTTCAAGGCGCTGCGAATCAGGATGAATTACAAAAGCTATTTCTGGAATTAAGGTTCAACTATAAAAGCATGGAATGGGCGGTTGAATATTTCACTGGATCGACGTCCCGTTTTGTGAATGGCCCGCCAGTGGAAGAAATTAGTCTAACGGGCTTATACGTTTTCCAGCCTGAAGGCTTACAGGTAATGGAAGACCTGTTGTTTCCTACCTACGATAAACAAAACCGCCAGGCACTTCTACATTACAGTCAGCTTTTGCTAGAAAAATGTGATGCTTATCGTGCTTATTTTGCCAATATTCCAATAGCCGATTGGCAAGTATTAGATGCCGCCAAACAAGAGGTATTCCGGATATTGACGCTGGGTATTACCGGATTTGATAATCCACTTACCTTACGAAGTATGGAGGAATCAGCGATTTGTTTAGAGCGTCTGAACCTGGTGTTGAAACCTTATATGGAAGAAGCGAAGACAGATAGTCTTCGCAATCTAATTTCATCGGGAGCCCAATACCTCCGTAAGCATCCGGATTTTAACAGTTTTGACAGGGCTTATTTTATACGTAACTATGGAAATCCAATGACGGCAAGCCTTACCGACTTAGCGGAAAAATTATCTATTCGGTTTATCCAGTATAATCGTCTTTTGCGGCAAGATGCACGAACATTATTTGATAAACGAGCTTTTGATGTAAATGCATATACTCCAGGCGTAGGTTACCGGGTGACAGAAAAGAGAAAGGAGCTTGGAAAAAAGTTATTTTTCGACCCCGTATTGTCGGATGGCCATGGTAGAAGTTGCGCTTCCTGCCACCAGCCAGATAAAGCGTTTACGGACGGATTGGTAAAAAATACAATCCTAGATCATCCGAAACCTTTACTGAGAAATACACCAACATTGTTAAATGCGGCTTTACAACCCATGCAGTTTTATGATCTCCGGGCGCTATCTTTGGAAGATCAGGTAAGCGATGTGGTTCATAATAATGATGAAATGCATGGTTCTTTGCGTAAGGCAGCTCAAATCCTTTGGCTAGACACTACCTATCGTCGCTCGTTTACGGTAGCCTATCCCAAGAAACAGCGAAAAAGCATCGATACCTTGGAAATCGTCAATGCTATAAGCTCCTATATTCGTGGTCTAAGTGAGCTTAATAGCCGTTTTGATCAATATATGCGGGGGAATACTCATGCAATGCAACCGCAGGAAATTGAAGGATTTAATTTATTTATGGGAAAAGCAAAATGTGCAACTTGCCATTTTATGCCCTTGTTTAATGGGGCGGTTCCACCAAAGTTTTACACAATGGATGCTGAAGTAATCGGCGTGCCGCAAACGGCAGATGCTAAAGTCATAGATCCCGATTTGGGAAGATATAAAATAATGCCGTTTGAATCGCTCCGGCATGCCTTTAAAACAGTGACCGTTCGCAATGTTTCTAAAACTGCACCGTATATGCATAATGGTATTTTTAAGACATTAGATGAGGTTATTGATTTTTATAATAATGGTGGGGGAGAAGGTATGGGCATTACCGTAGCAAATCAAACCTTATCACCAGATAGCTTACATCTGACCAAAGAGGAAATTAATCAATTGAAGGCTTTCATGAATAGCCTTGATAATAATGGACAACGATGATAAAAAAATATGCTGTACTGTTTTGTATATAAAGTGAGTGTTTTAATGTACAAGTAAGCTGCTCTGTACCTAATAATAGGTGAAAAAGGACGTTTTTGAAGGGATATCTACATACGATATCAAAAAAGATTACGGTTTAATTTTGATTTATCATTCGTTTGTCATACTTTTAGAATACCAATTGTAAACCTAAGGTGTAAAAAGAGTAGCCTCCATTATAAAGGCTACTCTCTTTTTTTATTGGCACAAAGTTTGTAGTATATATCATGAAGTAAGTTATATACTTCACATAAAAAAGTCTTTTCATAATTTAGGTTTATAATTGGTTAGGTAAAAGCCTTGATGCTCATCATCAAGGCTTTTTTATGAATCTATAAAATAGACGCTTAATAAGGGCACAACAAACACCCAACGACGGTTATACATCATCCAACAACTTCCTTTTCACGTCCTGTGTATGCATAACAAACACCTTACAACAGGTAATAGCCACCTAAAAATAGGCCTATCCAAAACCCTATTCAACGAAAAGCGTATTTAACTTTTGAACATAATCCAATAACATTATATTCTTATAATTGAGAAGTTATTTCAGGAGACAAGGGTTTAACTGCAGAACGGTATCGGTGGATAAGGTTCCCCTGCTCATCGATTAAAAATTTTTCAAAGTTCCATTTAATATCTCCTGTGAAATCAGGATTTTTCGCTTGCGTTAAATAGCTAAAGAGAGGATTAATATCGTCACCTTTTACGCTACTTTTTTCTGCTAGTAAAAAAGTGACACCATAGTTAGCCTCGCAAAAACTTTTGATATCGTCATTACTACCAGGTTCTTGCGATCCGAAATTGTTGGCAGGAAAGCCGATCACCACCAATTTATCGCCAAATTTTTTGGAGAGTTCTTCCAGTTCTTTATACTGTGGTGTAAAACCGCATTTGGAGGCGGTATTTACCAGCAATAGTTTTTTTCCTTTAAATTGACTTAAGTGAATGGCTTTTCCGTCAATTGATGTAAATGAAAATTGATAGATATTGTTTGCTGGTGGGATAAGGAATGTGCTCATGAGCAGTATTAAAAGCGTTTTCATGATTTTATTTATTAACAGTTTCTCGTTCGATCACAAAGTTAAATAACTCTTCGATAGGTTGTTGGATGATTTTTCCGATTTGCACGGCATATTGCTTACAAACGATACGTAGTTGCTCGCTAAAATAATAGGCTATAGAGCCAACGAAATGGAATAAATGCTCTTGATAATTAGGAAATAACAAGATGTTCGTTTTGACAAATTCTTCAAAGCCACGGTGCAAAAGGCCCGTTATATAAGGATGGTTTTGATTACTCTCCATAAATGGAGCAAAAGAAGCTAGATAAGTATTGGGAGAGTTTCGTTGGTATACATTTTTAATAACAATTTCTTTGTTAATTCGGTACGTCGCTTCAAATTTATGCGCTAACTCGTCCGGAAGTGATCCGTATAAAAAAGCCGTTACTAACTTTTTGCCAAACCAGGCACCAGAACCTTCATCGCCCAAAACAAAGCCTAGGCCCTGTTTTGTAGGTTGTACTTGCTCCCCATCAAAAAAAGTGACGTTCGATCCAGTACCCAATACGGCGGTGTATCCACTATCATTACCACACGTGGCGTATGCTGAACCAATGAGGTCCGTTTCAACGGAAATAAAGGCTCGAGTAAATAGTTGGGACAATGCGTTAGAAACCAATTCCCGTCTGTCTGGATTGGTACATCCGGATCCGAAAAAATAAAGTTCAGTGACTAGATCAGTGTAAGGTGTAATTTCCGTTATATTTTGTACAATTTTTACGATTTCTTTTTCTGTAATAAAAAACGGATTTAATCCTCTCGTCCGAAACATCAGCGGTTCGGTATCGGGAAGTGCTAACATCCAATCCGATTTATAGGATCCACTGTCCACAACTAGTATCATAATTTTATTTAAATTTACGACTACCGGAATTTTACCTAAAAACGGGAAATATTTCACATCATATCGAGTGAAGTTCCTTTATTCGTCATATCGAACGTAATTCTTTTGCTCGTTAGCCCTAGCGTAGCCGAGGGGATCTGTTTATGGAATAGATTCCTCAACTATGGTCGGGATGACGCTTCTACTGCGATCGCGATGACGTGTTCAAGTCTTTTGGATAATTTAACCAATTTTATTCCGTCTATACAAACTTAACGATTATTGCAATGATATACAATCTCCTTATCCTTAATTCAAAGTAAGTGATCCGGAAATTTGTTTTAATCCAATTTCCGCCATTTTTGCTTCATATTGGGCATTACTAAAGCGAACACTGGCATCCACATAATTTCGTTGCGCCTCTCTAAACTCAAGCGGCGTAATACTTCCTAATTTATACTTATCGAGGGTAATATCCATATTTTGTTTAGCAATTAACTGATTGCTTTTTTCTTTTTTTACGAGTTCTAAGTTGACCAAATATGTTTGGTAGGCTGCGGAAAGCTGTGAAAGAATGGCTTGATTTGTTTTCTCTAAATTGATGCTGGCATTTTCTATAGCTAACTCGGCATTTTTCTCATTTCTTTTTTGCAGGAAACCATTAAATATATTTAACGAGGCAGATGCACCATAGCTGAAACCATTACCGCTATTTTTTGTAGCAAAACCCAGTTCTGCAGTCGTTCTACTTTTCGTATAGGCAGAATTAACACTGATCGTTGGATACCGCTGTCCCTTAACTTCTTTAAGGCTTAGCTGAGCGATTCGCCTATTAATCAATGCTACTTGTAAATCCGGGTTATGCTGTAAGGCAAGATTGATCAAATGATCGTATTTAAGATTGCTTTCGATATCAATACTATCGGAAACATCAAAAACCGTATTCACGTCACGAGCCAGTATTTCATTCAATTTGATCTTGGTATTCCCAAACAATACGCTTTGCCGCATAAGGTTCGTGGTATCTGTATTTAGGTCTACTTTGGAAGCCAATACCTCTAATTTTGAAGCCCTGCCGATTTGATAACGATTTTCGGCCATTTCAAGTCTATATTTCGATAAATCAAGGGCTGTGCTCAACGCAGTAAGTTGTTGCTTTTGTTGAACTAAATCAAAATATTGACTAACGACATCGAAAACAGTAGCTAATATTGCTTGCTTTAAATTGGTTTCTCCCAATTTTTGTAGCTCCTGGAGTCGATCATAACGAGCAAACATTTGAAAGCCGTCAAATATGGTCCAGTTAAGATTAGCACCATAGGCTAAAGAGGTGTTTTTAGCCCCTTTTAACGAACGTGTTTCACCGCTGAGTAACGTTTGTGTAGTATTTTGTATGGCTGCTGACGTAGAGGCATCGCCCGTTATTTGGGGTAACATACCCGCATTGGCAATATTGGCATTGTTTTCAGCTACCGTTACGTCGTTACTTACCAAGCGAATGTCATAATTTTGCTTAAGGGCAATAGCAATGGCATCTTCTAAGGTAAGCGTTTCCTGAGAAAATACGGAATGCGGTATATGGATCAGGGCAATAATAAATAGGAAAAATAATTTCTTCATAAATAAAACTAGAATTTATACCGTTGGTAGCGTATTTTGCTGTTCTTCTTTTGCTACGGTTTCTGCTGCTTTCAGATCTTCATTTACTTTGTGCGCACGTGACCATAGCGCATAGACTGCAGGGATAACAAATAAGGTGAGAATAAGGGCAAAGATGGTTCCTCCCACAATGACCACACCCATACCGACTCTACTGGTTGCAGCGGCTCCTAAAGCAAGGGCAATAGGAAGAGCTCCTAAGGCTATGGCAAAACTGGTCATTAATATAGGGCGTAAACGAGCTTCAGATGCATGTAAGATCGCTTCCCCTACGGTTTTTCCTTCTTCTTTTAACTGGTTAGCAAACTCCACAATTAAAATACCATTTTTCGTAACTAAACCAATGAGCATAATGGTTCCAATTTGGCTAAATATGTTCCAACTTTGACCGGTAATCCAAAGCGATAGCATTGCTCCTGCAACAGCCATAGGCACGGTTAATATAATGATAAAGGGATCTAAAAAACTTTCAAATTGTGCCGCGAGGATGAGATAAACTAAGAGAAGGGCCAAGCTAAAGGCAAATAAGGTATTCGAACCACTTTCTTTGAAATCCCGGGATTCTCCTCCTAAGTCTGTCGAGAAACTCTCATCTAAAACCTTAGCAGCTATCTTATCCATGGCATCAATGCCTTCTCCCAAGCTTACTCCTGGTGCTAAACCAGCAGAGACGGTAGCCGACATGAAGCGGTTGTTATGATAAAGCTGTGGTGGACTGGATTGCTCTTCTATACTCACTACATTATCGAGTTGAATAAGTTTGCCGTCACTACTTCTGACAAAAATAGCTGCTAAATCGACCGGTGAGCTTCTATCAATATCATCAAATTGACCAATGACCTGATACTGCTTCCCATTCATAATGAAATAAGCAAAACGTTGTCCGCTAAGCGATAATTGTAGTGTTTGGGCAACATCCAATACCGACACGCCTAAACTTTGTGCTTTATCCCGGTCAATACTGATATTTAGTTCCGGTCGATTAAACTTGAGGTCAATATCGACGATGGAAAAGGCTGGATCACTGTTCGCTTCGTTCATAAATTCCGGAATTTTTTCGCGAAGCTTTTCAAAGGTAGGGGCCTGTATAATATATTGTATGGGAAGTCCGCCGCGCCGATTTACAGAAATAGTGGGCTCTTGGGAAACAAAGGTACGGGCATCGGTGTATTTTCTAGTTTGCTTGGTTAAGGCTTCCGCAATTTTCTCCTGAGATCGTTCGCGTTTGTCTGGTTGAACCAAAGAAAGTCGCATCCGGCCACTGTTGATCGATGCTGAGCCAAAGCCGGGAGAGGTCATGACCAAATTGACTGTTTTTTCAGGAACAGAATCGTTTATCAATTGGGTCAGTTCATTCATAAAACGACTCATGTATTCGTAAGAACTTCCCTCTGGACCAGTAACATTAACGCGGATTAAACTGCGATCTTCATAAGGTGCAGTTTCCTTTTTGAGGTGCCCCCAAAAAAAGACAATAAGGCCTAAACAAAGAATAAGTATCGGAAAGCTTGCCCATTTGTATCGTAAAAAGACGGCCAAGATTTTACCATAACCCGTTGTCATTTTTTCAAAATAAGGTTCCGTGAGCTCGTAAAAACGGGAATGCTTAGGGCCACCTTTTTTCATAAGGTAAGCATTAAGCATTGGTGTTAAGGTTAACGAAACAAATGCTGATATCAATACTGCAGAAGAAATAACGACCCCAAATTCCCGGAATAATCTTCCAACGAACCCTTCTAGAAACATGACCGGTAAAAAAACAGCGGCTAAGGTAATCGAAATAGAAATGACCGCGAAGAAAATTTCGTTAGAGCCCTTTATTGCTGCCTCTATTGGGCTCATACCTTCTTCAACTTTTTTATAAATATTTTCCGTAACAACAATACCGTCATCCACTACTAAACCGGTTGCCAATACAATCGCTAATAAGGTCAACACATTGATGGAAAAACCTAAAATGTACATAATAAAGAAGGTCGCGATCAGCGATACGGGAATGTCGATTAATGGACGAAAAGCGATACCCCAATTTCTAAAAAAAAGATAGATAATCAATATCACTAAAACAAGTGCAATACCTATGGTTTCAGCTACTTCTGTTACTGATTTTTTAATGAACAGTGTATTATCCAGCGCTACTCCAAGTTGGATGTCACTGGGTATTTCATTCTTAATTTGTTCCACCCGCTTATATAAGGCATCGGCAATTTCGATATAGTTGGTTCCCGGTTGCGGAATGATGGCTAAACCAACCATCGGTACCCCCGATTCGGTCATGCTCGTTTCTAGATTCTCTGGTCCTAAAACGGCTTTTCCGATATCGCTAAACCGTATGATGCGATTACCATCCGTTTTAACGATCAGATTGTTGAAATCATTCTCTGTGGTTAAATTGCCTACCGTTTTTACTGTTAATTCTGTGTTTGCCCCGGTAATTTTACCAGAAGGAAGTTCGACATTTTGTAAGGTAAGGGCATTACGTACGTCAAGTGGTGTCAATCCGTAAGCGGCTAAACGCATGGGGTCAATCCACATCCGCATGGCGTAGCGCTTCTGCCCCCAAATTTGCACGGTACTTACTCCGGGCAGCGTCTGCAAACGCTGGGCGATCACATTTTCTGCAATATCATTTAAGTCTAATTCGTTACGGGCATCACTTCGAACCGTTAAGGTAATAATAGGCTCAGAATCGGCATCTGCTTTTGATACAACAGGAGGAGCATCAATATCTTCTGGTAAGCTGCGTAAAGCCTGCGAGACCTTGTCGCGCACGTCATTGGCCGCTTCTTCCAAATCTTTACCTAAAATGAATTCAATGTTAATGCTACTGGAACCTTGATTGCTGGTGGATGAAATATTCCGGATACCATCTATTTGATTAATGGATTTTTCCAAAGGCTCGGTAATTTGGGATTCAATAATATCCGGATTGGCCCCTGCATAGTTCGTACGTACAGAGACGATGGGAGGATCAATAGAAGGAAATTCCCTTATACCAAGAAAGGTATATCCAATAACACCAAATAGAATCAGTAGAAGGTTCATGACAATGGTCAGAACCGGACGCTTTATACTAATGGTTGATATACTCATGATCTACGGATTTATACTGACATGGACAGACATTCCATCTTTTAAAGACATAATGCCCGAAGTAAGCACCGTGTCACCCATTTTAATGCCACTATTTACCAGAATATCGGTACTTGTTCGGCTATCAGTTTCAATAGGTACGGCAGATGCTTTACCATTCTTATATACAAACACCTGCTTACCGTCCTGTACAGGGATAACAGCTTCAGTAGGAATAAGAATGGCTTCTTTAATCATATTGATGGGTAATTCTACACGTGCAAAAGAACCAGGATACAATTCACCACTGTCATTTGCTGCTAAAGCTCTTATTTGTATCGTGCGGGTAATGGCATCTATACCGGGTTCTATAGCGTAAATTTTGGCACTGTAATGTTTATTAGAACCACTTACCATAAAGCTAAGGGGTTGGCCTTCTTTAATTTGTGCAGTATATTTCTCTGGAATAGAAAATGATATTTTGACAGGGTTTGTGCTTACTAAATTCGCTACTACCGTAGTAGGAGTTAAATACTCGCCGGCAGAAACGGATCGTAAACCTATTTTACCACTAAAAGGGGCCCGCACTTTAGTTTTGGCAATTTGCGCCTCAACTAATTGTGTCTGTGCCTTGGCAGATTGTAAATCCGCATAGGCGACATCATTTTCTTGCGTACTAATGGCTTCTTTCTCTAACAATAGTGCCGCCCTTCGTGCATTGTCTTCAGCTAATTTTTCCTCTGTTTGTTTTTGAAGTAACTGTGCCTGAAGTTCGGTGTCGTCTATATTAAATAAGATTTGTCCCTTTTGAACATAAGAGCCTTCTTGAAAATATAAATTGCGAATAATACCTGAAACTTCGCTTCTGATTTGTACTTGTTCATTAGGTTCAATACTGCCCGAGGCCGTGAGTGTATTGGCGAAATTCTTTGGCTTAACAACGATGGCTTTTACTTCCATTGGCCCCCCCTTTGGAGCTTCTGTAGGGGCCTCAATTTTATTTTCTTTTTTCTTTGAAAATTTATAAGAGGCAAAAGCAACGACGCCAATTAGAATAATTAAGTAAATGTATTTTCTCTTCATTCAGGAATAAATTACAATGTTTTAGTATCGTTTTTATACAAGTGTATTGGGTAGTTGAGCTGACGAATGCATTCATATTACAAAGGTTAAAGATAGCACTATTTCATGAAGTGTTTTGCAACATTATTGATGCCATATCACACCCAATGCTATTAAACCGATCTTTCGTTTGAATGGGTTCGCTGTTAAACTGGAATTTTAACACGAAGCTATTTGAAGTAAAAGGAATGTAAAAGCTTGTTTATAAACGAGAGGTTGTCTAAGTTTGCAACCTGATTTCCTGCTCCATGAATAAATTATTTGTTAAACTTTTCACCTGCTTTTTATTGATGTCAAACACTATGCTAGCACATACCTCTTCCGAAGCTCCAATAAGATTTGAAGTTTCTTTTAAAGAACCACAAGCACATTATGTGGAGGTTAAAATGGATATAGTAGGGGTTAAAGGTGATTATATGGATGTTAAAATGCCTGTTTGGGCTCCTGGATCCTATTTAATACGTGAATTTTCAAAGAACGTAGAAGGCTTTGTTGCATCTGATGCTGAAGAAAAACCGTTAAACAGTAAAAAGGTAAGCAAAAATACTTGGAGGGTTTTTGCTAAGGGTGCAAAGAATGTACAAATACGGTATCGTGTGTATGCTTTCGAGGTATCGGTTAGAACCAGTTTTGTTGATGCCGCCCATGCCTTTCTATCTCCTACCGGAATCTTCATGTTTGTAGATGGACAATTAAATCGATCTGCACAAGTGACCATACATCCTTATCAGGGCTGGAATAAGGTATCTACCGGATTAGAGCTGGCCGCAGATAAAGCATTTACATATGTCGCACCCGATTTTGATGTATTATTTGATTCACCCATCGAAGTTGGGAATCAGGATATTTTTACGTTTACCGCTGTGGGTGTATTGCATGAAGTGGCGATGGTTGGTGGAGGTAATTATGATAAGGAAAAATTAAGTAGGGATATGGCTACGATAGTCGAACAAGCAACCGCTATATATGGTGAAAATCCTAATAAACGGTACGTATTTATTGTACATAACTACCAATCAGGTGGAGGAGGTTTGGAACACCTAAATTCTACTGTTTTAGGGGCTTCGCGATTTGCTTATGGCACAGCAAGCGGATACCGCTCCTTTCTTAGTTTAGTAGCGCATGAGTACTTCCATCTATGGAATATTAAACGATTGAGACCGGAGGCTTTAGGTCCCTTTGACTATGATCAGGAAAATTATACCACCGATCTGTGGATTGGTGAGGGATTTACGGCTTATTATGATAATTTATTGGTTAAGCGTGCTGGGTTGAATTCGGAGGAAGGCTATCTACAAGACTTGGCCAGTGATATTGCCGCTGTAGAAAATCGACCAGGTAATCATGTACAGTCGTTGAGTGAATCGAGCTTTGACGCTTGGATTAAATATTATCGTCCAGACGAAAATTCGATGAATAGTATGGTGTCTTACTATAATAAAGGTGCCTTGATGGCTTTGTTAATAGATCTTAAAATACGTCATGCATCGAAAGGAACAAAGAGTTTAGATGAGGTTATGCGAGAGGCCTATCGTATTTTTTATAAGGAGAAAAAAGAGGGCTATAGCGATCAAGCGTTTAAGGAATTGGCAGAAAAGGTGTCTGGAGTGGTATTAGATGATATTTATGCCTGGGTGAATACCGCTAATTCACCGGATTATGAAACGTATTTGAATAAGGTAGGTTTAACCCTCACTAACTTGAACGAGGGTTACGTTATTCCGGATATAGGTATAAAAACGACCACTGGTGAAGGTAAATTGCTCATTCAACAGGTCGTTCGTGGAAGCGGCGCATGGAATGGAGGAATTAACGTTAAGGATGAATTGATAGCCATTAATGGTTATCGGATAGAGACAAGTGGCAAAGAGTTAGACCGTATACTGCAATCCAGTGAAATAGGGGATAAGTTAAACGTATTGGTCGCTAGGGATGGGGTATTAAAAGAACTAACGATTGAAGTCGGCGCAAACAATAATGGTAAATATGTTATAGAACCCTTATCAAATGCCACAAAAGAACAGCAAGCCTGGAAGGAAAACTGGCTTGCTGCAAAATAATGATCTTAAAAAGCAAATCGGATAGATAGGCCAAATCCAGCAAAATCCACACCGGTATTATCTGGCGCGAATCTCATTTCGGGTTTCCAATCCAGCGATAAGTCGATAGGGGCGCCATCAATTTTATAATCTAGTCCCAATGCACCATCTATGCTAAATGCGGCACCACTATTGTCTGTTACTTTATTTTTATATGTTCCAATACCTGCACCACCACCATAATACCATTGTAAACCCGGAGCACTCTCGATAGGATTGTGGATTTCATATAGACCTACAAATTTAAACGTAGAGTACTTGCTGTTAGAGCGGAAATTTAAAATAACATCAAGTGCACGTTGATCTTGTAAAAAGGTTTTGAAGGTTATTCCGTTCGCAACACCAAATCGCCCGCCAATGGCGCTTTTATAATCGTGTCCATCTGTTGCCTGCGCATTTACCTTCAATGTAATCAAAGAAAAAGTTAGGGCACATAATACTGTAAACAGTAGTTTTTTCATACAATAAGAAATCTTAAATTAAAAAATTTATGGGTATGTCCTGAATAATCAGGGCCCAAAGTTAAGCTTTTTTGCTAGCTAAGTTCACTTATAAGAACAATTTTTAGTTGATTTTATTGTCTCGCTAATCACGGATCAACTGTTTTTTATGACATTTTAGATAAATTTTCCAATAATCATTAAGATGGATACATCAGTATGTAAATTTTATAGACATAGGCTTTTTGCTAACAAAATATTTCTTCTCTTAAAAACACATCGCCAACACTTTTTTGTTTATCTTTAAAGAAGTCAGTTAACATACCGGAGGCTCCATGTAGCACTAGAGATGTAATGCTGAATAGAAAGAAAATGGCCTAGCTATAGAAGGTTCCATTAGCTTAGCTAGGGGGAAATAAACCGATGCTGTTATGGCGGATATTATACGTGTTTTTGACTTATTGCCTCATTATAAGTCGACATATAAACAGAAAACCATGGTCGTGGGAAAAGTCGACGGAAACTGGAAGGCCCTTGAAACAGAAGATTGCTTACGTATTGTTGATAACCTAAGCAGGGGGCTTATCGACCTTGGAATAAAAAAGGGTGATAAAATCGCTATCATGTCTGGTAATAGACCCGAATGGAATTTTCTTGATTTTGCCGTGAGTCAAATCGGTGCTGCTACCGTACCTTTATACCCAACGTTATCTGACCATGACTTAAATTATATTTTGGAGGATGCCGATATTAAAATCGCCTTTGTTGGAACAGCTGATTTGTATGAAAAAATTAAAAATGTTCTGCAACAAAAGCATCCAGATGCACCGGTTTATAGCTTTAGTAAAGTGTCCAAGGTAAAACATTGGGAGGAAATCGAAAAAAACGGAGCTTCCTTATCAATTGATCTGGAAAATTATCGTCATGCGGTTACTGCCGATGATTTGTTAACCTTAATCTATACTTCTGGAACGACAGGAAACCCGAAAGGCGTGTTTCTTTCACACCGAAATTTGATAACGAATTTTACCGATTGCGCGCATTTGTTGCCTGACAACTATAAAACGGCCATTAGCTTTTTACCGTTATCGCATATTTTTGAACGAATGGTTATCTATCTTTATTTCTATAAAGGCGTTACCATTTATTATGCAGAGAATATGGATATGATCGTAGATGATATCAATGCTGTTAAACCTAATGGTTTTACAACTGTACCTCGCGTATTAGAAAAGATCTATGATAAAATCGTTGAAAAAGGGAAATCGCTTAGTGGACTGAAAAAGGGAATATTTTTTTGGGCATTGCAAGTAGGACTTAGGTTTAAAGAGCCAGAGCGACAGACCCTCTTTTATCGATTAAAGCTGTTGCTTGCCCGTATATTGGTTTTCAAACAATGGCAAGCGGCCCTTGGTGGAAATATTGTTGGTATTATTAGCGGTGGTGCGGCTTTACAAGAACGATTGTCCCGTGTATTTTGGGCTGCGGGTATTCCGGTCCTGGAAGGATACGGTTTGACTGAAACATCTCCTGTGATTGCCGTAAATAGCTTTGAACCCAGAGGATTGAGATTTGGATCGGTAGGTAAAGTATTAAAATCAGTGAAGGTTAAAATAGCAGCGGATGGCGAAGTTTTATGCAAAGGACCAAGTGTTACAAAGGGATATTATAAAAACGAAAAGGCTACAGCTGAAGCTTTTGATAACGACGGATACCTTAAGACAGGTGATATTGGAGAATTGTCTGCTGACGGTTTTTTACGGATTACCGACCGAAAAAAGGAAATGTTCAAAACGGCAGGAGGGAAGTATGTCGCACCACAACCCATTGAAAATAAATTAATGGAATCAACACTAATTGCTCAGGTAATGGTCATTGGCGAAGGAAAAAGATTTCCTGCGGCATTAATCGTCCCTTCTTTTGAAGAGCTCAAAAAGTGGGCGAAAAGAAAAGGCATGCCTCAGGTTGCTCCGAATGATTTGGTTAAAAAACAGGAAGTACAGCACAAATACCAACAGATCCTAGATCAGGCTAATACCAATTTTGGACACTGGGAGCAGATAAAGAAATTTGCATTATTGACAGACGAATGGAGTATTGACGGTGGAGAGCTAACACCTAAATTAAGTTTGAAACGAAAGGTAATATTGGAAAAAAATAAAAATCGTATAGAAGAAATCTATGGCAAAGAAGAGGATTCTGCCGAAGACAATCAGCAAGAAACAAAAAAGTAATCTTTTAATGGTTCTCCTTCTAATTGTCCTTACTTCGTTCGCTTAATTGCTTTATTGGCTCTAGCAGTTGCAATATCGAGCTTGTATTGATACCAACGCTCTTTAAAGATTTTACGCATGGTATTATCAAAATGTCTGGTAATAACCAAATTCCTAAATCCTCTCCATTTATCCATGCGTTTAGAAGGTAACGCCCGTACACTAATGGAATACCCCTCTGTTACATATTGAATGTAATGCCAATAACCCGAAGGCATCAACAGTGTTTCTCCAGGATGTATCTCGGCCTCATAA
Source organism: Olivibacter ginsenosidimutans (assembly GCF_039542865.1). Classification (NCBI taxonomy): domain Bacteria; kingdom Pseudomonadati; phylum Bacteroidota; class Sphingobacteriia; order Sphingobacteriales; family Sphingobacteriaceae; genus Olivibacter; species Olivibacter ginsenosidimutans. The sequence continues at coordinate 219,063 of NZ_BAABIQ010000041.1, forward strand.
CCATTTAGGTATTGAAGTGCTGGGTATTTTTCGTAATCTGGATGTTTTAAATTGGCTATACTATGGAAGTTATAGGGTAATTTATACATCAAATCAGATTGGTCTAGAGGGAATAGCCAAATCCGTTTAATTCCTTTATATTGCGTGATAAAGACATGAGACATGTCAATATCAAAGTGATTTCGTGTACTTGAACCTTCACCACCAAAAAATAAAAAGGGTAACCATTTTAAGACTTTTCCTCCAGTCAAATCATTATAGACAATATCGTGGTTAAGTTCAGGCTTAAGTTTCATTAAGTTAAACAGAAAAATTCTAAGATCGGTCGGTTCCCGTTCAATCAAATCTAAATATTCAGAGAATTTCATTCGAGTAACCGGAGCACTTTTTGCACGATCATTAGACGTATCTTCTTTGCCATATAGGTCAATTACATGCTCTCCAGCGATCTGCTTAAAATAATCGTAATTCCATTTGCTAAAAGCTGGACTATCCCTACGCACAAAATCTTCCAAAATAACCGGAACGCCTTTATTAAAATACTGTTCAAGGAACTCCTCGGAGCTCAAGCCTGAACGTCTATCGGTCTTCTTTAGTTGCACTGCTATATAGGTTATCTACACGTCTAGATGCAAACTTAAAAATTCTTTTTCAAACTTAGTAAATTCTCACGCGGTAATGTGTCTTTTATGGTATATACCGGACAAATGTATTTAAAAAGAATCTTTTTTAGATCTTATCGCAATGTAAATCTGCACATCAGCATATGCCGTTTTATGGAAGAGCAAGATTTCGGCAAAATTAGAAAATACTTGTTTGCTATGAATTTTACTGCTAGATTTGGTATGCAAGCATAATAACTTATGGCTCAAGATAATACGATCGATTATTATTTGAAAACTACTTGGCAATCAATGGCTAATAAATATAACCAGTTGGCGGCTAAGCACGGATTTACACAAGCAACGGGTTATGTACTCATTAATATTAGAAAGGAAGGAACTCCGGTAACGCAAATTGCCAGCTTATTGGGAGTGAAGTCAACGAGCTTATCCCGTATGTTGAGTGGGATGGAGCAACAAGGACTTATCTATCGGAAAGAAGATGCGCAAGATCGGCGTTCTGTACGCGTCTTTTTGACCGAAGAAGGTCAGCAAAAACGGGAAGTTGCTAAGCATATGGTACGTACGTTTAATAGCTATCTCGATCAGCATATGAGGGCGTCGGACCGTCAAAAATTGATCGATACCTTAAAACGTTTGAATGAGCTAACTGTTAAATATACATCGGACGATGAGGAAATGGATTAAACCGTAATCATTATGATCAATAAAAACATAAAAAAGGTAGCCGTATTAGGGTCTGGTGTGATGGGGTCACGTATTGCTTGCCATTTTGCTAATATAGGTGTTCAGGTATTGCTGTTGGATATTGTGCCGAAAGAATTAACAGTAGAAGAGCAAGCTAAAGGGATAACGGAACAAGACCAGTCGTTTAAAAACCGCATAGTCAACCAATCGCTTGGTACAACCATAAGGACCAATCCATCTCCTGTGTTCAGTAAACAAAGCTTAAAAAATATTACTACGGGAAATTTTGACGATAATATGAAAGATATTGCGGCAGTAGACTGGATTATCGAAGCGGTAGTAGAACGATTGGATATTAAAAAACAGGTTTTTGATCAAGTAGAACAACATCGGCAACAAGGAACCTTAATCACTTCCAACACTTCAGGCATACCTATTCATCTGATGGCGGAAGGGCGGAGTGACGATTTTAAACGTCATTTTTGTGGTACACACTTCTTCAATCCGCCACGATACTTGAAGTTATTGGAAATTATACCTACCAGCTATACGGATAAAGCTATTGTTGATTTTTTAATGCATTATGGGGATTTATTTCTAGGAAAGACAACTGTTCATTGTAAAGATACACCAGCTTTTATCGGCAATAGAATTGGTGTCTATTCTATGCTGGTCGTTGCCCACTTGTTGGAGCAACTAGACCTAACTATAGAAGAGGTTGATAAATTTACGGGGCCAGCTATGGGCCACCCGAAGTCTGCTACTTTTAGAACGTCTGATGTCGTTGGTTTAGATACGATGGTTAATGTGGCAAAAGGCCTTTATGAGCAGGTGCCTAATGATGAAGCGCGGGAGCTTTTTAAGCTACCAAACTACATCAATAAATTGGTGGAGAACAAATGGCTCGGTGAGAAAACAAAACAAGGCTTCTATAAAAAAGTAAAAGACGAAAAAGGCCATAGCGAGATATTGGTGCTCGATTTGCCTTCCATGCGTTATCGAAAACAACAAAAAGTGAAATCAACAACACTGGAAGAAACAAAAAGTATCGATAACCTGACGGAGCGAATGAAAGTTTACGCTCATGGGAAGGATAAAGCAGCTACCCTCTTCCGCGCTATGCACTATCCGTTATTTGAATACATATCAAAACGAGTACCCGAAATAACGGATGATTTTTTTCGTATAGATGATGCGATGCGTGCCGGTTTTGGATGGGAACTCGGGCCTTTTCAGATTTGGGATGCACTTGGAGTACAAGAAACCATAGAAAAAATGAAGACGGAGGAGAAGCGGTTACCAGGACAGTCTGGAGAAGTGGCTTCTTGGGTATCCGAAATGCTTGCCGCAGGGCATACAAGCTTTTATAAAATTGAAGACGGAAAACGAAAGTATTACGATATTACCAGTAAATCCTACAAAGACATTCCCGGAACAGCCTCTTTTATTGTACTAGATGATATTCGAGCAACGCACACCCTATGGAAAAATGACGGCGTTTCCATTATAGATTTGGGCGATGGTGTTATCAATGCGGAGATGCATACCAAAATGAATACGATTGATGCAGCCGTTATTGAAGGGATAAATAAAGCTATTGATTTGGCCGAACAGCAGTATAAAGCCTTGATTATTGGAAATGATGGCCCCAATTTTTCAGCCGGCGCTAATCTTGGAATGATTTTTACGATGGCTGTTGAGGAGAAGTATGACGAATTAAATCATGCGGTTAAGTTATTTCAGGATACGTCCATGCGTATTCGATATGCTCGTATTCCCGTTGTAGTCGCTCCTTTTAACCTTACCTTAGGCGGTGGATGCGAATTTTCGATGCACGCTGATTTTGTGCAGCTGCATGCAGAAACCTATATGGGATTGGTCGAATTTGGCGTTGGTGTGATTCCCGGAGGAGGGGGAACAAAAGAATTTACACAAAGGGCTTCTGATGCGTATCGCGAAGACCAGATTGTCCAAAATGTATTAAAAGAGCGATTTTTAACTATAGGTCAAGCTAAAGTGAGTACTTCAGCGGTGGAAGCCTTTGAGTTAGGGTATATGCAGAAAGGGAAATACGCTATTACGATGAACCGCAGTAGATTGCTGGCCGACGCAAAGAGGAAGGCTTTAGCATTAGCCGATGCAGGCTATACCCCGCCTAGTCCTAGAAAGGATATTACCGTGTTAGGTAAACAAGGGTTAGGCATCGTTTATGTTGGAGCCAATTCGATGAAATCGGGTAATTATATCAGTGCGTACGATCAAGAGTTGTCTGAAAAATTAGGTTGGGTGATGTGCGGAGGAGATGTATCAGCACCTACAAAAGTATCAGAAGCGTATTTATTGCAATTAGAACGTCAAACCTTTGTGTCATTGGTGAGCCAGAAAAAGACGCTAGAACGGATTCAGCATATGCTGACAACAGGAAAGCCGTTGAGAAATTAGAATGAATAGTAAGAAAGATTTTATATATAAGGATTATATAAATATGCGTAATCAATGGATGGTCACGATGTCTAAGTACTAAGTACTTAATACTAAATACTACAAGCATGGAAGCATACATTATAGCCGGTTACCGATCTGCAGTAGGAAAAGCACCTAGAGGAGGCTTTAGATTTTCACGTGCAGATGATTTAGCTGCAACAGTGATTAAACATGTAATCAGTACAGTGCCTAGTCTGGACCCATCCGAAATTGATGATGTTATCGTAGGAAACGCAACACCAGAAGCTGAACAAGGTTTGAACATCGGCCGACTGATTTCATTGATGGCATTAGATACGGATAAGGTGGCAGGAGTGACGGTTAATCGTTACTGTGCATCGGGTTTAGAAACGATTGCCACGGCTGTGGCAAAAATAAGAGCTGGAATGGCTGATGTTATTATCGCTGGAGGGGTAGAGGTGATGTCTGGTATGCCTATGGGGGGCTGGAAAATTGTTCCTAACCCTGACATAGCCCGGCAGCACCCTGATTGGTATTGGAATATGGGGCTTACCGCGGAAGCAGTTGCTCATGAATTTAAGGTAAGTCGTGAGGATATGGATACTTTCGCATTGCAATCACATCAAAAAGCAATGGCAGCTATTAAAGCCGGTCGTTTTAAGAAAGATATCGTACCCATTACGGTAAAAGAACAATACATTGAAGAGGATCAACTGAGGGTTCGGGAGTATGTTGTGGATACAGATGAAGGGCCAAGAGCGGATACGAGCTTAGAGGCCCTAGGAAAGTTAAAACCGGTTTTTGCCGCTGGAGGTAGCATTACTGCGGGAAACTCTTCACAAACTTCCGATGGAGCTGCTTTTGTTTTGGTTGTGTCCGAACGAAAGTTAAAAACCCTGAATATCACTCCCATTGCTCGATTGGTAAGCTTTAGTGTGGCTGGTGTTCCACCAAGGATTATGGGGATTGGTCCTGTAGATGCTATTCCAAAGGCATTGAAACAGGCAGGTTTGAAGCAAGACGATCTCAGTCTAATTGAATTAAATGAGGCTTTTGCCTCCCAATCATTGGCCGTCATCCGAGCCTTAGACTTAAATACCGATAAGCTAAATGTAAACGGTGGCGCAATAGCCTTAGGGCACCCATTGGGGTGTACTGGAGCAAAATTAACCGTGCAATTGTTAAATGAATTGGAAAGGCGACATCAAAAATTTGGAATGGTAACCATGTGCGTAGGTACAGGGCAAGGGGCGGCCGGAATATTTGAACGATTGTAAATGGACTTAAATAGAAATGTAAAGAAGTTTTAAATTTGTCAAAAATCAAACAAAGGGTTTCCTAAATAGATTTTTTTATATTAGGTTTGGCTTTATTAATTAGTATAATGTCTTAGCAAATGCGTCACTTCTTCAACGTTTTTCTCTTGGTAGCTCTTTTATGGTTTCCTTCTATAAGCATTAAAGCTCAGGATTATTCGCTAATAGCAAATACCTATGAAGCATCAAAAGGCGATAGTATTGTGTATACCCTTTATCAAGGTAGGGGTCTTGATTCAACGGAAATAGCTCCAGAAGCTGTGAAGAATTTAATTTATGCCAACTATACACAGGGTGGCAAGAAAGCTGCTGATACCATTCCGTTGGACAAAAGCTTTATGCAATATCGAGCGCTACAACAAAATGAAGGACAGAGTTTATTAACGATAGAATTTAAAGGCGGAACGGTAACATATGATCAATTGGTTGTGGAAGATTTTGCTAAAACAGAAAATTTAACCGAACTAGCAGGCATTATAGATTCATCTGGTTTCACTACAGAATATACTGCCAATACCTTTTTTACGGCTAAAGTACTTACTGTAACCGGTAAACCTAATGGAAGTTTGTATAAAAATAAAGAGTGTAAACAATTGGAAATTGTGCTGGAGCAGAATCCATATAAACTGCAATATGGAGATGATATTGCCGCAGTAATTCTTTTGGATGGTAAACCACTACAAGGTACCAGTACAACGATATACACGAAGTCAATTTCAGGTCAAGTGCATGCCTCTAAATATAGATCAGATGCCGATGGAAAAATCTATTTTAAATTAAATCGCTCTGGGTTATGGTTATTGCAAACAGTGTATGCTAATCCAAGCCAAGAGAAAGGAGCAGACTATAATTATTATCAAAGTTCTTTCTCTTTTAGGTTTAGTCATTAGCCGTTTTTTTGTGCATTGCCTTTCGCGTTACGAGGATATATACCTTACACCATCAACCTTATACCTCTTAAAACGTATAACTTAATACTTTATAACTTTCTACTGTCTTTTTCTAGCCATTGTTTACTAAAAGATGTTGGTGATACAGTTGGTAATTTCCGTTTTGGTCCCCATACCTTGGCGAAAAATCGTTGCAGAATAGTATTTTTAAACTTTCCTCCAAAAAAGTCGAGCCACTTGCGATTGGCTATCGCTTTTGTAAATAATTTCCAGCCCCATTTTTCAGTTACAGAAGACTGTCCTTGATTAACGGCATCTCTGCGATTAAGTAAAAGCATTTTATGAATGTCGATCTTAACCGGACATACTTCAGAACATTTTCCGCAAAGACTGCTGGCATAGCTGAGGTGTTTAAAATCTGCCATACCTTTCATATGTGGCGTAATAATAGACCCTATTGGCCCACTATAGGTTGTGCCATAGGTATGCCCGCCAATGTTTTTATAAACAGGACAAGCATTAAGGCAAGCCCCACATCTGATACAATACAGACCCTGCCGTTGTTCTTTTTGCGCTAGTAAATCAGTGCGGCCATTATCCAATAAGATCACATACATTTCTTCCGGTCCGTCATGCTCTTCATCTTTTTTGGGGCCGCTTAAAATAGTATTATAAACGGTGAGGTTTTGCCCAGTCCCGTGATTAGCCAAAAGAGGCCAATAAAGATCTAAATCCTGAATGGACGGAATAAGCTTTTCGATGCCGACGATAGCGATATGTATTTTAGGGAATGATGTACTTAGGCGCGCATTACCCTCGTTTTCGGTAATTGCTATACTTCCCGTGTCAGCAATCAAAAAATTTGCTCCCGTAATACCTACTGATGCTTGCAAGTAATCGTTACGCAATAATGCTCTGGCTTTAGCTGTAAGCTCCTCTGCACTAGCTTCTTTTGCTGTACCGAAGCGTTCATAGAACAATTGAGCGATATCAGCTAAACTAAGATGCATGGCTGGCGTGACAATATGATACGGTTTTTGTCCTAGTAACTGGACAATATATTCCCCTAAATCTGTTTCTATCGATCGAATATGATGGTTTTCCAAAAAGGAGTTTAATTCCACCTCTTCCGTAACCATAGATTTTGATTTAACGACAGTTTTTGCATGAACACGATTGAGTATAGCCAAAATTTCCTCTTGCGCTTCGCGAACGTCATTCGCCCAGATTACCTTACCTCCGTTCTTTTGAAAATTAGATTCAAACTCTGGCAAAAGTTTGTCTAAGTTTTCCATTACGCGCCATTTGATGCTGTGTGCTTTCCGCTTAGCGTTTTCAAGACTATTCCAGCGTTTTAAACCATGATTAACCGACTGGTCATACCGATCAATGTTGAAATTAATTACCTTTCTATGTGAAAGGTCAAAGGCTTTTTCTTCACTAGCTGAAATAAAATCGGTTGCAGTCTTTGTTGACATCGTTTAGTTGTTTATGCTATAACGTAAATAAGAAAAACTTATTTTTTGTTTGAATCCACTATTGGGCGGTCGTTTCGGTTTACTAAGTCCCAGGCAGTGTAAAAAACTAATTTAGCACGTTCTGTGAGTAAACGGAAATTTATTTTGTCTATCGTATCACCTGGGCTATGGTAGTCTTCATGTATACCGTTAAAATAAAAAATAACCGGAATTTTATGTTTGGCAAAATTATAATGGTCTGATCGGTAATAGATTTTTTCTGGGTCATTCGGATCATTATACGTATAATCTAAGCTTAGCTTAGTATAGTTTTGGTTTGCTGTCTCACTAATGGTATGCAGAATAGAGCTTAATTTGTCTGACCCCACTAAATAAACGTAGTCAACTTTTGATTGATGTGGTGGATCGATTCTCCCAATCATGTCTATGTTTAGATTAGCAATGGTATAAGCCAGCGGAAATACAGGATGCCTAGTATAGTAATTCGATCCTAATAAGCCTTTTTCTTCACCGGTGACAGTCATAAATAAAATGCTCCGCCTCGGGCCATGCCCATCTTGTTTAGCCTTTGCAAAGGCCTTGGCAATTTCCAATACACCGGTTACACCAGAACCGTCATCATCAGCTCCATTGTTTATTTTACCATCAGGATTAACACCGATATGGTCGTAATGCGCCGTAATAATCAAAAGCTCTGCTTTTTTATCCGTACCTTCCATATATCCCAATACGTTTTGTCCTTTAATGGGTACTGTTTTTCGGCCAAAGGCAATATGAACAGCTGTAGCGATGGTGAAATTTAACGGTGTACGACGGGCATTAATTTTGGCTGTCAACTGTTGTAACGTATAACCCGATGGTTTTAATAACCTATTGGCTACTCTTGGTGGTAAATAGATTACTGTCGGAGCTGTTGGAGACACATTGGTATTAATTCGTTGAATATCTTCGCTTAACTTAATAACTTCTGCATGTGTCGTTTTTTGCAGTTGCTTCAATAATGAATCCGCTACGGAAGAAACAGTTAGCACTAATTTTGGACGTTGGCGCAAAATATAGGATAAGCACTTTCCTCCGTTGTTGCTTAATTCCCCTTCGTTAAGCAATAAAACAACTTTGTCCTTAATACTAAGCTGTTTTAAATCATCGAATCGTTTATGGTTAATACCAGCGCCGATAAATAAAATTTCATCGGTGTCAACAATTTGTCTTGATTTTTGGCCAATGATCAAAAAGTCCTTATCCGCTAAAAATTCTTGATTGCCAATAGTAAAATAATCAACGGAGAAATGCTGGGAAGCCAGTTTTACAGGTTGAAAATAGGTTTGATTTACAGGGGCTTCTAAGCCAAGCAACCTGAATTGTGCCGCAATGTATTCAGCCGCTTTATCCGCTCCGGGCTTTCCGGTTTCCCTACCCTCAAAAGCATCAGAAGCGATAATTTCCAAGTGCTTTCTTGCGGATAGAGTATCGATCGTCTCTGCATATGCTGTTGGTGCTACCTGCTGCGCAAAGCAGAAACGAATTACTAAGCTCAACGTGAGTCCTAGTTGGATGCTGTTGATGGGCATTATAAAAATGAAATTAGCTACAAGCTATTTTATGAACGCGAGTTCCATGCCTGCCACCTTCAAACGCTGTAGTAAGAAAAATGTTAACCATTTCTTTACACGCTTCAATCGAGGTAAACCGGGCAGGTAAACAAATGATATTGGCGTCATTATGTTGACGGGCAAGTGCTGCTATTTCTTTCTGCCAACAAATAGCAGCACGTATACCCTGATGTTTATTCGCGGTAATGGCTACTCCATTCGCACTACCACAGATTAACACACCAGCATCACATGTTCCATTCTCTACAGCATTTGCAGTAGGATGCGCAAAATCAGGATAATCCACCGATTCATGACTATTTGTTCCGAAATCAGTAACCTGGTAACCTAATTCCTGTAAATAACTTACCAATGTCGTTTTGTAATCGAAACCAGCATGATCACTACCAATTGCAATTTTTTTTAGTGTATTCATTGTTATTATTAATTAAAATCAGACCCCAAGGGGTTCTTTGATACATTAAAGAACAAACAAAAATCAATAATTCAAAATTTCTCCAGGCGGGTAGCGTATTGATAACTTAGATGCACAACATATATACCTTTCCACAGTGATTACTGATGCTGTCGTAACTATACAAGGTACTCACAACGGGCAACTTTTAACATCAATAGCTACCCGTTATAAAATTCCTTTTCTGCTTTAAGTTTAGCTCTTTGTACCCTACCCGCAATGACAATGCTTAATTCGTACAACAAAAATAAAGGAAAGCTTACCGTTAGCATCGTAAGAATATCAGGTGTCGGTGTAACCACCGCTGCTATGACTAGAATGATAACGATGGCATATCGACGTGTTGCACGCATAAACTGGGGTGTCATTATTCCTATTTTGGAGAGAATATAAATGATAATAGGTAGTTCAAATACCACTCCGGTACCCAATGTCAATGTTGCAACTGAAGATAAGTAAGAGTCTACTGTGATCTGATTATCGATTTCAGGGCTTACCGTATAATGAGCCAGGAAATTAACCGATAATGGTGCGATCATAAAATACCCAAATAATATGCCTAGGACAAACAGGAGCGTCGCATAAAAAACAAAGCCATTGGCCGACTTCCGTTCAATGTCAGTTAATGCAGGTTTTACAAAAAGCCAAATTTCATATAAAAGGTAGGGAAATCCCAATACAAGACCAATCAGTAGCGATGAGTTCAACTGTAATGTAAACTGTCCAGCCATATCGGTATTAATAATATTAATCGGAATTTCTGTGACACAGAAGTCAGGGCCAAGATTAAATCGTTCACCAATGATACACATCATGCGGTATGTCCAAAAATCGGGTTTTTTCGGTCCCATGATAATGGTGTCAAAAATAAAATCATAAAAAGCGAAAGAAAGCCCCATAAAAATGGCTATTGCAATTGCTGAACGAATTAAATGCCATCTCAAGACTTCCAGATGATCGAAAAAGGACATTTCCGCTTCTAATGACTTGCCTTTCTGTTTTATAGTCTCAATTAGTTTTTTGCCAGAAATTTCGCTCATAGTTTACTCGTCTAGGAAATCCAATGAATTTTATGCTTTTTGCGGTGTAGCGGATTTCGTACTGCACCAGATTACTTAACAAAAATACCATTCTTAATGGTAAGAATGGTATGTTATGTTTGGTTATATTAAGAAAAACGTCATTTTATTCAGAAAGGTCAAAAGTCTCCATGAATTTGGTCGTAAAATTACCTGCTCTGAAATTAGGGTCTCTCATTAATTTAAGATGTAAGGGGATCGTCGTTTGAATGCCTTCAATAACGAACTCACTTAGGGCTCTCTCCATGGTAGAAATAGCTTCTTCTCGCGTTTGTGCAACGCAAATGAGTTTAGCAATCATGGAATCGTAGTTGGGAGGGATCTGATAGCCTGCGTATACGTGTGTATCAATCCGCACACCATGTCCACCAGGTGAGTGAAAGGTGGTGATTCTCCCAGGCGAAGGGCGGAAATTATTGAATGGATCTTCCGCATTAATACGACACTCGATGGCGTGCATATTCGGTTCGTAATTTCTACCCGATAGAGGTACACCTGCTGCAACTTTAATTTGTTCTTTGATGAGATCGAAGTTAATAACTTCTTCTGTTACAGGGTGTTCTACCTGGATCCGAGTATTCATTTCCATAAAATAGAAGTTCCGGTGTTTGTCTACTAAGAATTCAATCGTTCCGGCGCCTTCGTAATTAACGGCTTTAGCTCCAGCTATCGCTGCTTCGCCCATTTTCTTTCGTAGTTCTGGAGTGATAAAGGGAGAGGGGGCTTCTTCTATTAATTTTTGATGACGTCGCTGAATGGAACAATCGCGTTCCGATAAATGGCAGACTGTTCCATATTGATCTCCGATAACCTGGATTTCGATATGACGGGGATCTTCTACAAATTTTTCCAAATATAATCCATCGTTTCCGAATGCAGCACCTGCTTCTTGTCTTGCAGAATCCCAGGCATGTTCAAATTCACTATCTTTCCAAACAACACGCATTCCTCTTCCGCCACCACCGGCAGTAGCTTTTAAGATAATGGGATAACCAATTTCGTTAGCGATTTTTAATCCTTCCGAAATAGATGAAACGAGCCCTTCGGATCCGGGTATCGTTGGGACGCCCGCATTACGCATGGTGTCCTTAGCCGAGGCTTTATCTCCCATCCCACGAATCTGTTCTGGCGTGGCGCCAATAAACTTTATCCCATAATCGCGACATATGGCGGAAAATTTCTCATTTTCTGAAAGAAATCCATATCCCGGATGAATGGCGTCCGCATTGGTTAATTCAGCTGCGGCTATAATATTAGGAATGTTTAAATAGGAATCTTTACTAGGAGGGGGGCCGATGCAAACAGCCTCGTCAGCAAAACGAACATGCAGACTTTCACGGTCAGCGGTTGAGTAAACTGCAACGCTTTTGATGCCCATTTCTTTACATGTTCTGATAATGCGTAAAGCAATTTCCCCGCGATTAGCTATTAATATTTTTTTAAACATGAATTTCTATAAATAAACCAATGTAATTTCGGTTAAATGGAATTGTCATTAGGATGGATCAACCAGAAATAAGGGCTGATCGTATTCCACAGGTTGAGCATTATCAATAAGTACTTTTACTATTTTTCCAGAAACATCAGATTCAATTTCATTAAATAGTTTCATGGCTTCTACAATACATACCACTTGTCCCGCCTTAACTTCGTCCCCTACATTAACAAAAGCGGGTTTATCAGGGCTTGATGAACGGTAAAAAGTGCCAATCATGGGTGATTTTATAGTGATATATTTGGAAGAATCATCCGTTGGTTTTGTTTGATTGGCTATTTCCTGTACAGGGAGATTATTTGCCTGTGGAATAGAAGGAGAAGGTATTGATGCTACCGGCGCAACGGTTGGAACTGTTGCAGTAACATAGGTCGGTTCCTGATTTGTTTTAATCGTTATTTTGAAGTCCTTTTCTTCGATGGAGACTTCATTAACGCCTGATTTGGCAACAAACTTAATCAGGTCCTGAATTTGTTTAATATCCATGCTCATATTCGTTGATGCTATGTTTAATATCTAACTCTTATAATCGTATACGTTATAAATTATTGTCTGCAAACTTAGATAAAATGCTCCGTATTCACGAACTTACCCCGTTTTTTTTAATATGCCCATTTTAGGTAAACGGAGCCCCAAGTAAAACCACCACCAAAAGCAGCCAAAATCAAGACATCTCCTTTTTTTAGTTTGTCTTCCCACTCCCAAAGACATAAGGGGATTGTACCACTGGTAGTATTCCCATACTTTTGAATGTTGATCATTACTTTTTCGGCACCGAGCCCCATGCGTTCGGCTGTAGCATCGATAATCCGTTTGTTCGCTTGATGTGGAACAAGCCATTGCACATCGTCTGCACGAAGGTGGTTCCGCTCCATAATTTCTGCGGCAACATTGGCCATATTCGTTACAGCAAATTTAAATACGGTTTTTCCTTCTTGAAAAGCGTAATGTAATTTTTGGTCAACTGTTTCATGGCTAGCAGGCATTAGCGAACCTCCAGCTTTAATATTTAAAAATTCTTTACCGCTTCCATCGCTTTTTAATATGGCATCTAATACACCTAAGCCTTCGGTATTAGGCTCCAGCAATACGGCTCCACAACCGTCTCCGAAAATGATACAAGTAGCTCGGTCCTCATAATCAATAATAGAAGACATTTTATCGCCACCAACCACCAGTACTTTTTGATGTTTCCCCGACTCGATGAATTGGGCGCCGGTAGTCAGGCCATAGATAAAACCAGAGCATGCAGCTTGTAAGTCAAAACCCCAAGCATTCTTAGCACCTATTTTATCAGCTAATATGTTGGCCGTTGCCGGAAAAGGCATATCTGGGGTGCTTGTACAAAAGATAATAAGATCAATTTCCGCTGCAGAGATACCCCGTTTTTGGAGTAGTCCTTCCACGGCAGGGACAGCCATATCCGATGTCGCTAACCCTTTGCCTTTTAATATACGGCGTTCTTTAATACCCGTTCGGGTTGTAATCCATTCATCATTGGTTTCAACCATGGTTTCCAATTCCTGATTGGTCAATATATAATCAGGGACATAACCATGGACAGCAGTTATTGCAGCGTGAATTTTAGACATGCTTAATTTTTTATTTAAAGGCGGCTTTTACCTTGTCTACAAAGTTAGATTCTATCATATTACGCGATAATAAAACCATATTTTTAACGGCCTCAGGATTAGAAATGCCATGGCCAATAATAACCGGTGCGTTTACGCCCAAAATCGGACTTCCTCCATATTGCTCGTAATTGAATCGACTAAAGAATTTGTCCTTAAATCCTTTTTTTAGGGTTAAAGCATAGAAGGATTCCGCTAATTTTAGTACTACATTTCCGGTAAATCCATCGCACACAATAACGTCAATATGATCTTCAAAAAGATCCCTACCTTCAATATTTCCAATGAAGTTGAAGGCTTTCGTTTCTTTCATTAATGCATGCGCAGCTATCGTCAGCATATTGCCTTTTTCTTCTTCTTCCCCAATGTTAAGTAGGGCTACAGCAGGGTTGTTGTGGTTGTAAATGTGTTGTGCATACAGACTACCTAATAGACCAAACTGAAGTAAACTATCTGGCTTACAGTCTGCATTGGCTCCAACGTCTAACAAAACACTAAATCCTGCTGTCAAGCGTGGAACGTTGGTTGCAATGGCCGGACGAATTACGCCGGGAACTGTTTTGACACTAAACATAGCGCCTACAAGCATCGCTCCCGTATTTCCAGCAGAAGAGAAAGAATCGATTTTGCCTTCTTTGAGTAGTTGAAAGCCTAGATTGATGCTTGCATTAGGTTTTTGGGCAATGGCTTTAGTAGGGTGTTCGCCCATGCTAATGGTTTCAGTGGTATGGACAAATTCAAAAGTTGAGGGTTCAATACCCGCCTCCGCTAAAATCGGGAGTGCTAATTCTTTATTACCGATAAGTACTAATTGCTGATTATCTGATAATATTTTTGAGGCTTCGATCGCTCCTAAAACAATAGCTTTAGGGGCGTAATCACCTCCCATAATATCTAAGCCAATCTTCATCCTTGATTATCGTTACTTTTTCGTCTCTAACTAAAACATCCCAAAGTACCGCATTTTTTTGCAAATAGCAGCGCTTTGGGATGTTTTTTTACTATTGGAATCTGCATGAGCTACCGGTCAAAAATGGATAAGGATAAATCCGGCTCACGCAAGCTTCATCACCTTTACAAAACAGTTTAAGTAGATCAAAAATCAACTTAAGCAATCGAGGTGTTTTCAATAAGTAACTTGCCATTATAGTATAGATTGCCGTCTACGTTATAAGCACGGTGTGGTAAATGCACAGCACCCGTGGTTTGGCAAGTGGTCAAGCTTGGTAATTCTGCTTTATAATGTGTTCTCCTTTTGTCTCTTCTAGACTTAGAGGTTTTACGTTTTGGATGTGCCATCTTGTATTTTAATTATTGTTTTTTATTTTCTTTAATATGTCCCAACGTGGGTCAACTTGTTCTGTTGCTTTTTCTTCCTTGCTCAGATTCTTTAACTTATTTACCATGGTCTCGTCACAATGGGCATTTAATCCCTGCTCTTCACACCTGCTATAATAAGGCACCGATAAGTTTATATACTCATAAATAACGGTTGTTAAATCTAATTCATGCTCATTTTTTTTGAGCACGATGATTTCATCGGTAGAATCAGATAGCTTATCGTGTTCATCAAACTTGATAATCAAACGCTCCTTAATATCTGTAGGACTGGAAAACTGATTTAAACAGATATCGCAGGTAAGCTCTATAGTCCCTGTGATATGGATGTCTACAATCATCATCGTTTCTTGTTTATCTAAAATCACTGCCGCTTTTAATAATCCTTGTTTAACAATGGAATACTCAAATTCATGAAAAAAATCGGCGTTTATTTCAAACTCGAATACATGTTTTCCTAGTTTTAAGCCAGTAAACGGAATACGATATTGATTTAAAAATTTCAAAGCACGATAATTAAGCTCGCAAAGTTAGGAATAATAAGTAAAATGTGAAAGTTTTTTTTAAATACTTCGCGGCTGATCAGGCAGGCACAAAACATATTTTTGCGTTTGTGTACCGATAAAATTATAGATTTTATACGTTCTCTGTTAATCCCGGTCTTTTGTTAGCTTTCTAATTTTTAGTGGATTAGCTAAGAGTTGCTCTTGTTCCCTCCGTCGGTTAACAATGCTTAAGGCCGCAAATATAGCTTCTCTAAACGATTGCTCAGAAGCTTTGTTCTTTCCTGCGATATCATAGCCTGTGCCATGATCAGGTGATGTGCGTATAACGGGCAATCCTGCAGTAAAGTTTACGCCGTTATGAAAAGCGATCTGCTTAAATGGGATTAATCCTTGGTCATGATACATAGCCAATACGCCATCAAATTGCCTGTAATGACCGCCGGCAAAAAAACCATCAGCAGGATAGGGGCCGAAGGCAAAAATGTCTTGTTCGTTGGCCTCCTGAATGGCAGGAACGATCAGCTCTTGATCCTCTGTTCCTATTAAACCATGGTCGCCTGCATGGGGGTTAAGCCCCAATACCGCAATTTTAGGTTTCTGTATCCAAAAATCAGTCTTGAGGCTATCATTCATTAAGCTTAGCTTGTTGATGATTGCATCTTTCGTTATATGGGCAGCAATATCTTTTACGGGGATATGCCCCGTAACGACACCAACTTTAAGTTCTTCACTGATCATGAACATTAGTACATCGCTTGAAGAGGTTCTAGATTGAATGTATTCGGTATGTCCTGGAAAGTTAAAGTTTTCTTGCTGAATATTATGTTTGTTAATTGGAGCGGTTACTAATGCATCAATTTTTTGATTAATGAGGTCGTCCGTTGCTCTTTCAAGCGATAGAAAGGCATATTTACCGCCAATTTCATTGGATTCTCCAAGCGTAATCTTAACATCTTCTTGCCAGCAATTGATCATATTAGGCCTTTTTTCATGGGCTTGATCGGGATGCTGGATAACATTAAAACTGAAATCCGAAATTCCAATGGCTTTTCGGTGAAAGGAAGCTACTTTGGTATTTCCATAAACAATAGGAGTAAAAAAGTCAAGTAACCGATGATCTGCTAAAGTTTTGATGATAATTTCTAACCCAATACCATTAACATCTCCGATACTTATACCTACTTTTAGTTTGTCACTCATACTCGATTGCCTATTTAATTAGGCCAAACTTAGGTAAAAATGAAATTAAATGCAATTTTGTATAAGCTTGTTAGTTGCCCAATTGTTATCCTTGCGAAAGTGCTGATGCCGACATAGATATAGATATTGTTTCATTTTTAGTTATTGTACACCTAACAATAACTGTATCTTTGACAAAATAATCATTCAAAATGACTCAAGTCCGTGCGAAGAAACATCTTGGACAACACTTCCTTACCGATAAGCATATTGCTCGAAAAATAGTTGATGCTTTACAACTAGATCATCAGTACCGTACTGTTTTAGAAGTAGGTCCGGGAATGGGAATCTTATCCGATTTTTTATTGGCTGATAAACGGTTTAAAACGTGGTTAATTGATATTGACAACGAGTCGATAGCTTATCTAGCCAATAAATACCCCTCAATAGGGGAGCGATTGATTCATGGTGACTTTTTGGAAGAAGATTTTAACCGACTTTTTAAAGATACTATGGCGATTATCGGAAACTTTCCTTACAATATTTCGTCCCAGATTTTATTTAAAATATTAGAAAATAGAACAAAAGTAGTAGAGGTGGTTGGAATGTTCCAAAAAGAGGTTGCAGAACGGTGTACAGCAAAACCAGGGACTAAAACCTATGGTATTTTAAGTGTTTTTTTACAAGCATACTATCATGTAGAATATTTATTTACTGTTAAAGCGGGTGCATTTAATCCACCACCAAAAGTGCTTTCAGGGGTGATTCGTTTGGTTCGTAATGAGGTAGAATCATTAGCCTGTAATGAAATGCTTTTTTGGAAGGTAGTTAAAGCGGGATTTAATCAACGGCGAAAAACGTTACGCAACGCCTTAGCCGGTTTGGTAAATAAAGATCGAATGATAGCAGATCCTTTATTGGAACTTCGGGCGGAACGTTTAAGTGTTGAAGATTTTGTATTATTAACGAATCAAATTGAAAAGAGCATTGCTACTAAATAATTCATGACTGATAAAAAAGAAACCGCTTTCCATTGGAAAATTTTAATCGTTGATGATATCCATCCCATTTTCTTAGAGCAACTGAACCGTTTAGGTGCTACATGTACTTACTTGCCAGACATTGATTTGGATGGAGCTTTGGCGATTTTGTCCGATTATGATGTCCTAGTCATCCGTTCCAAATTTAAGGTAGACGCGGAAGTTCTAAAAGTTGGCAAGAAATTGCAATGTATCGCGCGGGCTGGTGCAGGCATGGATAATATTGATGAACAATTGGCTACAGATAAGAAAATTCAATTGCTGAATGCACCTGAAGGCAATTGTGATGCGGTTGCTGAACACGCTTTGGGTATGCTTTTGTCTTTAATGAACAACTTGCCTAAAGGAGACAAGGAAATTCGGACAGGATTATGGAAACGGGAATCAAATAGAGGAATTGAACTTGGAGGGAAAACCGTCGCGCTTATCGGTTACGGGAATAATGGACAAGCTACTGCGCGAAAGCTTTCCGGGTTTGGTGTTCGAATAATCGCTTATGATAAATATAAGACCGGTTTTTCCGATGGTTACGTGCAAGAGGTAAGCATGGAGCAAGTAGTCAAAGAAGCGGATGTGTTAAGCTTACACATACCGCTGACGAGAGAAACACGTAATTTAGTAAACCGTGAATATCTTTTTCATTTTAGAAAACCTATTTTTTTCTTGAATACTTCTAGAGGAGAAATAGTTGATGTAGATGCGGTGTTGGAAAATATCAGTCAAGGTAAGATTCTCGGAGCTGCATTTGACGTATTGCCTATTGAGAAATTTCCAGCATTACAAAAAACCTCATGGTATGAAAAATTGATAGCAAGTGATAACGTTTTACTTAGTCCACACGTCGCAGGCTGGAGCGTAGAATCTTATTATAAGATTGCTGCTGTTTTAGCCAACAAGCTGATTCATTTTATTTCAACTAAGGGTTAGTAGATCTTCGCATCTAAGGAGATAGCTTTATTTATTCGGTGAGTTCAATACAACAAAAAGGCTGACATTGATTAAATGTCGGCCTTTTGTTGCTAATTTGTCTTTATGCGGAAAAAGAAGTTCCACATCCGCAAGTACTTGTCGCATTTGGGTTATTAAAAGTAAAGCCCCTGGCATTTAAACCATTTTGAAAATCTATTTCCATGCCGGCTAGATATAACCCATGGGCCTTATTCATGAAAATTTTAATACCGTCAATATGATACTCCGTATCGCCGTCTTTTTTCTGATCAAAACCCAGTATGTAGTTCATTCCTGCGCAGCCTCCGCCCTCGACACCCACACGAAGGCCAAAATCATCGGTAATCTCTTGTTGTTCTCTCAATTTTTTCAGTTCTTTTATGGCTCCTTCTGTTAACTTCAATGGAGCGGTATCTGTTGCTATACTCATAATATTGCTATTTTTTGGAGCTCATAGTGAGCTATAATCTGTTTGCAAAATATACTTATATGCACAAAGATACGGTTAATTGTTTTTTTTTGATAGTAAGCCTTGTTTATGACCCTCTTTTAACAAAGCGTGTAAAAAATAATTTATCAGCTTAAGCTGCAGTTATTGTCAAGCAAAGATTTGAATATAGTGACTTTTTGTCTGTTTTTATTTGTTTTTTATGACGTAATGTCTTGTTTCTTGCAATTTTAAGGGTTGGTATTTGATTTGAATAGGTGGAGTAAAGAATAAGAAACAACTAAATAATAGGAGATAAAAAATGAATATTACAAGATTTATAGACAACAGCAATAGGGTTAAAGCAATAGATCCTTGGGTAAACAATATCATTGATAATCTATTTTACGATTCATCTGTTTCACCTCGCACCATTTCAAAAACGCCTGCTGTAAATGTTGCGGAGACAGTGGATAGTTTTCAAGTAGAATTTGCTGCGCCGGGTTTTGCTAAAGAAGATTTTAAAATTAATATTGAAAAGGACGTGTTGACAGTAAGCGGTGAGCATAAAGTAGAAAAGTTAGAAGATGATAAAAAGTTTAGCAGAAAGGAATTTAGTTATAGCTCATTCAAGCGTTCTTTTACCTTGCCAGAGACAGTGGATATCAACAAGATTGAAGCGAATTATAAAGATGGCATATTAAGTTTGGTAGTAGGAAAGAAAGTTGAAGAAAAACCTGTGGTTAAAGAAATTGCTGTTAAGTAATTGGGTGTGAGATTTAGGTTTAAAAAAAGAAAGGGTTGCGATCGCAACCCTTTCTTTTTTTAAACTAACTCATCTTGAGTTTCTTTTGTATGTCTTGAACGTAAGATTTAAATTTCTTGTCGGTATCAATCAAATCTTCAACAGTTTGGCAAGCATAAATCACGGTAGAATGATCACGGCCTCCGAAATATGCTCCAATAGACTTTAAAGATGTTTTTGTATGATTTTTTGCCAAATACATAGAGATTTGTCTTGCTTGAACAATTTCTCGTTTTCTGGTTTTTGATTTGACCATTTCTACAGGTACTTCAAAATATTCACAAACCAATTTCTGGATGTAATCAATCGATATTTCTTTATTAGCGTTTTTGATAAAATTTTTAAGCATTGACTTAGCTAAGTTCAAGTCAATTTCTTTTTTGTTTAAAGTAGCTTGTGCCAGCAAAGACACCATAGCGCCTTCTAGTTCCCGTACATTATTATCAATATTATTGGCAACATATTCTACAACTTCATAAGGTAGGTCGATACCGTCTGCATACATTTTCTTTTTTAGAATAGCCATTCTAGTTTCTAAATCAGGCACTTGCATATCGGCAGATAATCCCCATTTAAACCGGCTCAATAAACGTTCTTCTAAACCGGCGAGATCTTTTGGTGCTTTATCGGAGGTAAGAATAATTTGTTTCCCCGATTGGTGCAAGTGATTAAAAATATGGAAGAAAATATCTTGGGTTTTGTCTTTACCCGCGAAATTATGTACATCATCCATAATGATAACATCCATCGCTTGATAAAAATTGACAAAATCATTGATGGTATTATTTTTAAGTGAATCCACAAATTGCTGGCAGAATTTTTCGCAGGAAACGTAAATGACCAATTTGTCTGGTATATTGCGTTTCACTTCATTTCCAATAGCTTGCGCTAAATGCGTTTTTCCTAGCCCTACCCCCCCATAAATCATAAGTGGATTAAAGGATGTTCCGCCCGGTTTGCTAGCTACGGCATAACCAGCAGAACGCGCAAGCCTGTTGCAATCGCCTTCTATGAAGTTGTCAAAAGTATAGTTTTGGTTTAATTGTGGATCTACTTGAAGTTTCTTTAAGCCCGGAATGACAAATGGATTCTTAATATCTTTATTTAAGGCGACAGGTATGGGAATGGATTGTCTTTTACCCTCCGCTCCATTACCATTAGATGGTATATTAGTCGTGTAAGGAATGTTTTTATTAGATGATTTTTCCACGACGATATTGTACTCTAATCGCCCATTTTCTCCTAATTGCTTTTTTACCGTTTTTCTTAATAGGCCTACATAATGTTCTTCTAACCATTCGTAAAAAAATAAACTGGGTACTTGTATGGTTAATACATTTCCTTCCAGACGCAAAGCAGAGATCGGTTCAAACCATGTTTTAAAGCTTTGAGCTGGAATGTTATCTTTGATGATTTCTAGACAGCTATTCCATACACTTGTACTCGTTTTTTCCATGCCGTAATTTCTAATATTCTGATTATCAATAATCGGAGGTTGAAATGTTAATAACCTCTCGGAGTTTCGAAGTTCACAAAAAAAAACAACTAAAAAAATTAAAATTTAAATTATGTTTTAATGTCTTGTTTTACAGCTTATTGCCTTATTTTTTTAGTGTGTTAGGTGTTGTCCGTTTTTGTCTAAATAATTTTCCACACCTGTTTATTGGTGTTCGCTTGCCTCACCGAAAAATAGTAATGTGGTTGGTGAAAATCGCCTTGAAAAGGCTATGCTTATAATGGCTCTGCACTTTAGGGTAAATTTCTAAATAATCTTGTAAAAAAAGAATTAAAATTTTAGAAAAATAAACATGCGTGTTTATCTGCTTGACTAGCAGATATTGAGTGGATGGTATACATGGATTTAGTGTATATAGTATATGTACATATGAAGTTATGGATTAGTATATTTATACGAATCCTCTTTATCTAGAATGCTTTCTGTTTAAATTTTTGCGAGGAATGTATGTTATACTTCTTATATCTGATCTCTTCTATAATACATAGGATATTTAAAACGAAATGGCTAGCAATAGATTCAAAAAATCCAAGTTATTATAGTGTATGCGTGTAATCAAGAGGGGATCAAGGTAAGTAATAGGGATTAAATAATAGGATAATGATAGGGGATTCAATAGGACCTCA